>DATAOM010000326.1:0-7952 GCA_036265775.1 Ktedonobacterales bacterium
GGTCGGCTGGCGTATCTACGTCGAAGCCGGTCTCCTCGGCGCGATAGATCGCCGGCTCGACGCCCGCCCGCCGCGCGGCGTTGAGGTGATGCGCCAGGCTATGCCGCCCGTAGGCGAACGCCAGCAGGTCGGGCGGAGCCATCAACAGCAGATTCGTGCCATCTTTGCGCCGGTCCGGCGCGATCACGACCGTCTGCGCATGCGACGGTGTTCCAGCCAGCGCGACCATCTCGCGCACAGTGGCGCCAGTGAGCAGCGGCAAGTCACCCAGCGCTACCAGCAACGCATCGGCGCACTGGCGCTGCGCCCAGCGGCGTCCTGTCTCTAGATCGCGGTTCAGGCTGAGACCCGCAGCGCGAACTGTGACGACCTGTGGATCATCACGCCAGCGCCCGGCCAGGACAGGATCGGCTCCAACCAGCCCGATGCGATCAACGACGCCAGACTCGCGCAGCGCTTCAACCACGCGCGCGCCCATCCAGCGCGCCAGCGCCCGCCGCCCAGCAGGAGGGAGCGCGCCCGCCAGGCGTGATTTCGCCTGATTGAGCGCTTTGAAGGGGACCAGCGCGACGATCCGCATTCGTCTTGCTCCTGCCTCACGCCAGTCTCACGCCGAAGCGCCTGAAGACCGCAGACTCGACGCGAATTGTAGCACGTCGCGCGCCAGTCGAACGCGGTCCGCGACGCTGGCCATAACGGTGTTCGTGACCAGCGTCCGCATCCCCAGCGCCTCGATGCGCGCCGCCTGCGCGGCGTCCTGCTCGTCGATCACCATGCCGTCGAGCAGATCACCATACCATGCCGCGACGCCATAGGCTGAAACCTCGTGCCGCATCGTGGCGAGCATCCGGTCCGCCGGGCCTTTGAGCGCCTTGCCGCCGATGATCGGGCTGATCGCCACACGTGGCGCACGCGAGGAGATCACGAGGTCACGCATGCCAGCGACCGCCAGGATTGGCCCGATGCTGACGAACGGGTTCGACGGGCAGAGAAGGATGATCTCAGCCTCGGCCAGCGCCTCCCGCGCTTGCGCGATTGGTCGGGCCGCGTCGGCGCCATCATAGCGCACTCCGAGCGCATCATCCTCGTGCCGTCGTCGCACGAAATAGTCCTGAAACGCCAGCTCGCCCGTTGGCGTCCGCACAATCGTCGGGACCGGCTCGTCCGCCATCGGCAAGATCGCCGCATGTACTCCGAGCGCAGACGCAAGCTCCGCGATGACCTCGCTGAGCGTCGCGCCTGCACGCAGCCGTTCCGTACGCAGGATGTGCGTGGCGAAGTCGCGGTCGCCCACCTGAAACCAGGCATCCACGCCGTAGCGTCGCAGCATGTCGAGCGTTGTCCAGGTGTCGTCCGCCACACCCCAGCCGGTCGTCTCGTTGGCGATTCCGGCGAGCGTATAGAGCGCCGTGTCGAGGTCGGGGCAGATGCGCAGGCCGTAGTGATCAAAGTCGTCGCCGGTGTTGACGATCAGCGTCAGCGTGTCCGGCTCGAGCGCCTGATACAGCCCATGGGCGAGCTTGGCGCCACCGACGCCGCCGGAGAGCGCGACGACTTTCATTCGTCGAACCCATGCGGCATGACATGCTCGATGGGCAGCCGGATCGTCAGGCGTCGCTGTTTGGCAAAGCTGTTCTCCGCCATCGCGGCGCCCTCTTCCGGACCATGGTTGAGCACGGCGAGACGACGGATATCCGCCTGCGCAGTCTCAGGGTCCTCGATGAGCCGCACCGTTCCCTGTATCGTGACACCGCGCTCGCCATCCTCCACACAGATGGAGGCGCGCGGGTCACGGCGGAAGTTGCCAACTTTCACGCGCCCATCGCGCGTGTTCATCATGATCTCGTCGCCTTGCAACTCGTACCACATGATCGTCTGCTGCGGCGAACCGTCCGCGTTGATCGTGGCGAGCACGGCGAAGCGCTTCTCCTCCAGAAACGCGCGCACATCGTTAGAGAGCGTCATACTTGAATCCTCAAGTCCCCAACGCTTGCGGGTTCTTCGCCACGCAAGCGCCAGCGTATATCTAGCGGCCAGCGGGCCGTATCTTCTCGACTTCGGGGATGACTTCCGCGCCCAGCAGTTCGAAGGCCTCGGGATCGGTGGGACGCGACAGGCTGATGATGCCCTGATCGAAACCCATCTCCGCGAGGTGTGCGAAACGCTCGACGACCTGCGGAGGCGTCAGCGTCTCTTTGACCCCATCGCGGCTCAGGCGGATGTGATCGAGCGAGGTCTTCTCGATCTCCTCATAGGGCCGGCCAACTTTCTCGCAGTGGCCACGCAGGATGTCGAGTTTGTGCTTGAGGATGTCGTCGCCCATGCGTGCGAAGAGGTTGCAGGCGTCGCCGTACTGCGCGACGAACCTGAGCGTCTTCTGTTCGCCGGTTCCGCCAATGAGAATCGGCGGATGTGGCTTCGTAATGGCCTGTGGAGAGTTGAGCGTGCGCCCCAGGTGAGCGCGTTTCCCATCGAAGGGTTTATCTTCGCCTGACCACATCTGATGAGCAATCTGGAGCGTATCCTCCAGCCACTCGAAGCGCTCTTTGGTCTCAGGGAACGGCACGCCAAGGCCTTCATGCTCTTGCCCGTTCCAGGCCGCGCCGATGCCGAAATACGCCCGCCCACCGGAGAGCACGTCGAGCGTCGTCACCGTCTTGATGAGGAGGCCAGGATAGCGATAGGTTACGCCAGTCACCAGCGAGCCGAGCTTGATACGGCTGGTGCGCCCGGCGGCGAACCCCAATGTCGTATACGCTTCGAGCATCTCGTGTTCGGCGGGGCCAAGATTGCCGATCTGGTAAAAGTGATCCATCACCCAGAGACTGTAGAAACCGGCTTGTTCAGCGCGCTCGGCGATCGCGCCAAACTCCTCGCCCAATCGCGCCTGCCCGCTCGGCCATGTGAAGTTATTGACCTGCAATCCGACTCGCATTCCGCCAGCGCCTTCCTATGCTACAACCTTGTCTGCGCGAACTCTGTAACACGCCGCGCCGCATGAAACTATACAAATTGTAGCGACGTGGCGCAAAAACGACCAGCGTTTCCAGTTGAAACTTTTCCCCGCTCGATTGGGAGACTCCTGGGCGTCTCTTTTGCCCTACAGATGCTCCATCCGCTATACTGCGCTTCGGCGTCGGATATGGCGCTGGGAGGCGTACGATGGCGGAGAGACGGGCGTTGCGCTGCCCGCGCTGTGGCTCGGCGGCGCGCGAGGAAGATGAGCGCTGCCCCCGCTGTGGCGCGCTCCTCGACGCCGTACTGGCCGCTCCACCGTATGTCGCAGACGCAGGCGTCCCCGTCCAGCGGTTCGCCTCCTCGATCGCAGGCCCACCCATCGCGCCGGAGCCGTTCGCCCAGCCCGATAGGCTGAACATGGCTGGAGGCGCGCGGCCGCGCATACTAAGTTATGGCGTGGTGCGCCCCCTCACACGCCGCAAGAGACGCGCCGGGCTGTTCTCGCTGCTTGCGCTCGTCATCCTGGTGATCGCCGGGCTGGCTATCGGCGTTGGGGCGCAGCGCGTGGGTGGGCTGGCGCGTGACGCCCTGCCATTTCTTTTCCCCGCCGCCACCGCGACCTTCACGCAGGAGGTCCCCACCGCCACCAGCCCGGTCGTCTGCACAGGCGCCGCCGTCGATCCGATCGCGGCCGCCGCGCTGACAAACGCCCAGTTGACCACAGGCGTGCGCGACGCCAGCAAGCAGGACTACCGCCCGATAGACTCGGTGACTCGGTTTGCAGCCGGCCAGCAGGCGTACCTAACCTTCAAGATCACCACCACGCAGGCGGGAACGGCGAATGTGTCTTTCTGCACGCCATCCGGCGTCGTACCGGGAACGCTGGATATTCCTGCAGGCTCGCAGGAACGCTACGCGCAGTTCTCGACCCGATTTGTGTCACAGGACGCTGGCGGCGCCGTCGTCACCCTGACCTGGAACGGCGCTGTGGCGGCGAGCCTGCCGTTTACGGTCGATCCCCCGGCCACCGCCCCGGCTCCGTAGGCGCATCCCAATCAGGTCGTGGGCCTTGGCCGCCTTGTCCCCAGTTCGTCGAGACACCGCCGCCGCCCCAGGAATCCTGCGGAGGATCGTCCCACAGGTTGCCCTGCGGTCCACCCCATTGGCTGCCAGTATTCTCACCCCATGGCGCCGAGCTTTGTGTTGGTTGCGCGTCCGGCTTGGCGCGGCGACTATTCAACGCCAGATACAACACGCCGCCGATCGCGCCCAGGAAGGCCAGGAACGCAACAATCCAGCCAATGACGAGCAGCAGCCCGCCACCGCCAGATCCGCCGCTCGCCGCTGGTGTGGTCGTCGCAGCAACGGTGGGCGAGAGCGAGGGCGTAATGAGGAAGGGTTCGCTGCGCTGATAGATGCCCGGCCCACCGACGACCATCGCATAGAACCCCCTGTCGCCGTTCGCGCCAGTAGTGGAGATGAGATCGGATGGGATCGTCACGAGGAGCGTACAATTTCCTTTGGAATCCGGTGGGGAACTGACGCTGAACGTCGCGTTGACTGGCGGGCTCGCATTGGGAGAACCCTGCTGGCCGGTGTGCGCCAGCCACACGCTCGTCGGCGCCGCGCGGTTCTTGCTGAACCAGTTCGTCAGCGCGACCTGGACCTGAGACCCGGCGACGACATTGACGCCGTTCTGCGCCGGCAGCGCCACCTTCGCAGCGGCGTCGCGCGTGTACACAAATGGGAAGATGGAGTTTGCCTCATTCGGTCCGCTGATGACCGGCGTGATGACGGGCGGCGGCTTGGGCGTCGCGGTTGCGACCGGGCTGCCAATTGGCGTCACCTGTGAGGTGGCGGTCGCCGTGGCCGTCGGTCCAGCAGTAGGCGTCGACATCGGGAAGACGCAGAAGTAGTAGGCGTTTGAGGGAAGTGTCTTTGGCCAATCGAAGTCGATAGTGGTAGGGTCCTGGCCGCCAAGCTGGACAGGCTTGCCGCCATCGCCGGAGAGAGTCTGCGCGTTGTCGCATCCTCCCTCATCTGTGGGCTTGGTCGCCACTTTGATCTGGTAGAGCTGTGGATCGCCAAAGAAGTGTAACTCGAGGTAGATGTGTGTTCCCGGTCCACCAGCTAGCGGATAGACCAACACCGTCCCCTGGGAGCTAGCGCGCGCCACCGGCGCCTGGGCAATCGCGAGCGCGCCAAAGACGGTGACAAATCCCAGGGCGATGGCGAGCGCGAGGCGTCCAAGGCGGTTTTCCAGCGGTCGCAAGCTGTGCTGATATCGCATGTTGACGCCTTCCAGGTCGTGCTTCAGTCCATTTCTCTTCGTCTGCCGCTACAGACTACCCAAGGGAATCAGGACTGTCAACTGCGCCGCCATGGCCCGACAGTCCTACCCAAGACGCCACGTGTATATGGTCATCACACCTGCCATACGCGGCGGCAAGCGGCGCGAGAGCCTCAAGGCGCTTGATAGGCCCATGCTATGCTCTAGCCAGCAGTCTGGCGGTGGAGTACACTTGCCTCTGGCTTTTCCCCTCGCGGACACCCCACCCCTACAGCCGCGCTCCGGCGAGCCATGAGGTAGACATATCGTATGGCGTCGAAAGACTATATCGGCCTCCGCCTCGAACAGTTTGAGCTGCTCGAAGAAATTGGTCATGGCGGCAGCGCGCGCGTCTACCGGGCGCGCGATCATCTGGCAAGCCGCGACGTCGCGATCAAGATCATCCCCAATGACGTCGAAGATCGACAGGACTTTATCGCGCGCTTCGATCGTGAGATCGAGATCGTCCGCGCGCTCGCGCATGAGCACATCGTCGAAGTCTTTGGCTTCGGCGAGACAGAGGAAGTTGTCTTCCTCGTCATGCGGCTCCTGGACGGCGGCTCGCTCCGCACAAAGCTGGACGCCACCGGACAATTGCCCGTCGGATTGGCGGCGCTCTATGGCGCGCAGATGGCGCGCGCGCTGCATTATGCGCATCAGCACGGCATCATCCACCGCGATGTCAAGCCATCGAACATGCTCTTCGCCAAAGAAAACCCCTATCATCTGCTGCTGGCCGACTTCGGCATCGCTAAGATTCAGGGTCTGCGCGGGATGACGAAATCAGGCATTGCCATTGGCACGCCCGAATACATGTCGCCGGAGCAGGCCGAAGGCAAAGAGAGCGATCCTCGTTCCGACATCTATTCCCTCGGCATCGTGCTCTACGAGATGCTCGCCGGACGCCCGCCTTTCAAGGGACCAAGCCCGGTCGCCATCATGTATCAGCATGTGCATGTCAGTCCTGCGTATATTCGCGGATACAACACGCAGGCGCCGGTCGAGCTGTGCCAGATCGTCGAGACCGCGCTGCGCAAGCACCCTGATGAGCGCTTTCCAACCGCCGAGCATCTGCAGCGCGCGCTCGAGCCATTCCTGGGATTCGGCGAGCAGATGGGGATGACACGCTCCGCTGGCCCACACGCATCGGGTCCGCGCTCAACCATGACCCCACGCTTGTACCCAAACGCCGTGCTGCCCTATCCACCGTACTTTGACGGACACGCCCCTGTCAGCGCGCCGCTGACGCCCGAGGAGCGCGAGCAGATCTCGCAGATAGGGACACTGCCCCCCGCCGTCGGCTCCGGCGCGGAACCAGGTCAGACGGCGCCGCCTGGCGAGACAGCGTCTCCCTCGTATCCGTTGCGCTCGCTGCGACAGACGTACGGGCCAGCGCCGGGAGGACGGAGACCGGGTGGCGTCGAGACGCGCCGCCTCTCCGAAGATGACCTGGCGATGGAGGCGGTGGAGCAGGTGACGTCTCCACCAGAGTTGAGGACAGTGCGTAACATCGCTTCAGCTTCGGCGGACATATCTGAGCAGGAGACATTGACGCGCGGCGCGCCTGCGGTTTCGACCGGCTCGCCCAGGGCGCGACAGCGAGTGAAGTCAGAGCCACTGAACCTGCCGGTACGCACCGATGGCCCACGGGGGACCGCGCAGAGCGGCAAGCTGCTGGCGGGCATGACGACGGCCTCCGCCGGTCCAGCGGTAGCGTCTCCTCCAGACCGTCCCGCAAGTCGGGCGAGTGGAAATGATGGCGGCGAGAAGAAGCGTCCCCGGCGGCGCGGCTGGGTGCTTGCGTTGACGGTCATTGTCACCCTCGGCCTGCTCAGCGCGGTGGCGGTGAGCACAGGAGCTACGCGCTTCCTGCCCCACACTGGCGCCGTGGCGACGCCCAGCGCTACCACCGCGCCAACCGCAACCATTCAGCCTACTGCCACAGCGACCGCCGCGCCAAGCGGAACCGCCACGCTCACTCTTCAGCAACAGCTCGACCGCCAGGCGGCTAATTCGTTCCGCGCCGTCACACTCGCAAAGAGCCAGGATGGGTCCTGCGGCTCCAACACGACCGCGTTCTCCGTGGGGCAGACGGTCTACGTCAACATGTGTACATCGTCCCGCGTCGCGCCAGGCCCGGTGTCGGTGACCATCCGCCAGGTGGGAAGTCTCTGCGCGCTATCTGAAAGCGGGGGCGCGCTCAAGCCCACCGCCAGCTATTTCTGCTACTCAACCTTCTCGCTTGACGCCGGGTCATATGACATGGCCGTCTCGATCAAGATCAACGGGACACCTGCCACTGCGCGGGTCATTCACTTCACGGTAGGATAGCCAGTCGCCGGAGCGGCCCTAGGAACTTATGCAGCCAGCGTGACGATGGTGACGCCGTCGCCGCCGTCGTTGGGCGCGGCGGAGGCAAACGACTTCACCAGCGGGTTGCGCGCCAATTGCTGGCGGATGGCCTGGCGCAACGCCCCAGTGCCCTTGCCGTGGAGCAGACGGACGAACGAGAGCCCCGCCAGCGCCGCGTTGTCGAGATAGGTCTCGACTTCCTCCAGCGCATCCTCGACGCGCCAGCCACGCAGATCGAGTTGCAGGTCGGGCGCCTCCTCCGGCGAACGGGTAGGAGTAGCGATGCGTAGTGGCGTTTCATTCGAGCGCGCCT
>DATAOM010000327.1:0-12731 GCA_036265775.1 Ktedonobacterales bacterium
CCAAGATCAGCACGGCGATGAACGGCAGCGCGACGCGTGTAAGCAGCGTGCCAAAGAGCGAGACGGTCTGCCCCGTCCACAGCTTCATGAAGTCGGGATGCCGCCAGAGGGAACCACCAGGCGAACCAATTGGCGGCGAAGTATCGGTTGTATCAGTCACTTGCGCGGTAACAGGCGCAAGGGTCTCATTCTCAGTCATCAATGCGAGCCTCCACAGGCGCAAACACAGACGGATGCCAGAAAAGTCGTGGAATGGAGGCGCGGCGCAGAAAGATCACGAGTAGATCGGAAGAAAGGGTCAGAGCAGGTGGACGAGCAGGATCAGGTCAGTCGCCGGAAATGTTAATGGCGTGCCTGAAAGCGCCAGCCACATTGAGCTGGCGTGAGAGAAGCGCTCGTCGCCCCTGGTACGCTGACGCGCCGCAGCCTACCGGGCGAGGAAGATGATGGTGACTCGCATGCCACAAGTGTACGGTGACAATATGCGCTCCGTCAAGTCCAGTGCTGGATCACGTTCGGATTTCTGCTGGTGTGGCAATGGGGTTGCTACAAGTATCTCGCAAGTGTCGGCCCGCCGATCAGTCTTTCCAGACGTTCCAACGGACGACGCTCTCAAGCGGCTCGCGATGCCCCGGCTTGAAATCGGTCCCTATCGTGTGGGCCACGGGAAAGAGGACCACCTGGGTCACCCGCTCGTAGGGAATACCCAGGATCTCGGCCGCTTCACGTTCAAACTCCAAGTGTGCGGTCGTCCAGGCCGTGCCCAACCCGCGTGAGCGCAACGCAAGCATGAAGCTCCATGCCGCTGGCAGGATCGATCCCCATAGAATCGCCTGGCGACTGAGTGGCTTTCCCTCTGGGCGAGCGAGATAGCAGGGAATGACCATCACGGGCGCTTCGTGGATATGCTCCGCCAGGTAATCGGACGACGCTTCACGGCGCTGCTCACGTGCGATCTCAAGATCGCGCGGCGGCGACTCCTCTGGCGACGCGGGGAGTATAGTCGCTGGTGGGCGATAGAGATCATTGCCACGACGATAGCAGTCCCCAAGCGCAAGCCGCTTCATGGGATCGGTGACGACCATCCAACGCCACCGTTGGCCGTTACCGCCATTTGGCGCCTGGATCGCTAGCGCCAGACACTCATGCACCACATCCGGCTCGACTGGACGTGTGAAGTCCAGCCGCTTCCGGACGGAGCGGGTGGTCGACAGCAGCTCATCAAGCGTCAGATCCAGTACCATGCCCGCAACCCTCCAATCGCTTCGCTGTAGATCACTGCGGCGTTGTGAAGTGTTGGACGCGTCCTCCATCGGTCAATAACTGAGCGCATGAAAAAGCCACTCGCCAATGAGCGCCTAGCTTTCAGTTCGCGATAGTAGGCGCGCTGACCCTTTCGCCACGCGCCAGCGGCTTTCCGGCGCGCCGCCACGCCGATGAGCCACCCAACACGTTCGCCACGTCGGTATAGCCCTGCTGCATCAAAAACTGCGTGGCGTGACGCGAGCGCGACCCCGTCTGGCAGATCACGAGAATGGACCGCTCGCGTGGCAGCTCGTCGAGCCGCGACGCCAGCTCCGCCTGCGGGATGTTCACCGCGCCGGAGACGTGGCCGCGCTGGTACTCGCCAGGCTCGCGCACATCCAGCAGGAACGCCTCATCCTTGCGCGCCGCCAGTGTCTCAACGTCGATGTCCGTAATCTCTGGCGCCGCCGTCAGCATCGCCCAGGAGCGATCTTCCAGGCCGCGATTCGTCGGCTCGATGGCGAGCATGTTCAGTGGGCGTGAGGGTATGTCGGTGGTGAGCTTCTCGATGAACGCCTCACGCTCCAGTTGCGCCAGCGGATTGAAGAGGCGCTCGAAGCCGACCGTCGTGCTGGGCCGCCCGCACATGCTCTTGCCACACGGCCCCTCGAAGTGACCGGGGAAGACCGCGACCCAGTCCGGCAGCGCCAGCAGCCGCGCGATGCTCTCATACTGCTGTGTCGCGTCGCCACCGCCGAAGTCTGGCCGCCCGACATCGCCCACCAGCAGCGAGTCGCCCGTCAGGACCATCGATGGCTCCGTGCTACGCTCCAGATTCACGATCAGCAGCGAGATCAGCTCCGGGCGGTGGCCGGGCGTATGCGCGACACGCAGGCGAATCTGCCCCAGCGCCAGTTCATCGCCGTCATGCAACGGGTGGAAGGGATACTCCACGCGCGCCGACGCATGCAGACAGAGCGTCGCGTCATACGCCTCGGCCAGTTTGCGCGCGCCAGAGATATGGTCGGCGTGGACGTGCGTGTCGATGACATATTTCAGCGTAAAGTCGCGCGACCGCAGTAAGTCCTCATATTGCTCGATCTGCATGGAGGGATCGACGACCGCAGCCTCATGCGTCTCACGCGAGGCGATCAGGTAGGAGGCGCAGCCATGCAGTTGATCGAGAAATTGCTGAAAGTACATGGCTCGCGCCCCCTTCTCCGCGCCCGCCGCGTCGCGGGACATGACCAAGACATCATCGTGTGGCCGACAGGGAAAGCCGCATGCAGTATACCTCTGTCACCCTCCACGTGTCCCTACGCGCCCACCTCCACGGGCGCGTTCACGAGGCTCCCCCACTCGGTCCATGAGCCGTCGTAGTTGCGCACATCCTCGTAGCCGAGCAATTCATGCAACGCGACCCAGGTGTGCGCCGATCGTTCGCCAATGCGGCAATAGGCGATGACCGGCCGATCTGGTGTGACGCCCTTGCCGCCGTAGATCGCGCGCAACTCCTCCGCTGGCTTGAACGTGCCATCCTCCGCGACCGCTGTGCCCCAGGGAATGTTCTTCGCGCCCGGCATGTGCCCACCCCGCTGCGCGCCCTCCTGCGGCAGATGCTCTGGCGCCAGCAGTTCGCCGCTGAACTCGCCAGGGCTGCGCACGTCTACCAGCGTGACGCTCTGCGCCGCCTGCGCTGCGCGCACCTCGTCGTGCAACGCCCGCAGCTTCATGTCAGGAGCCTTGGCGTGATAGGTGGTCATAGGGTACGCAGGAACCTGCGTCGTCAGCGCGCGACTCTCGTCCATCCACTTCTTGCGCCCACCGTTCATCAACCTGATCGGCGCCGGCCCATGCCCGTAGAGCTTGAAGAGCCAGTAGGCGAAGGCGGCGAACCAGTTGTTGTTGTCCCCGTACAGAATAACTTCGGTCTCGTTCGTGACTCCCGAGCGCGCGAGCAACGCCTCCCACTCCTGCTGTGTCGGGATGTCGCGCACCGGGCGGCGCTGGAGGTCCGCCTGCCAGCGCCAGCCGACCGCGCCGGCGATGTGTCCGGTGTCGTACGCGCTGGTGTCCACGTCTACCTCGATCAGTCGCGTCTGCGCGTCGTTCAGATGCTGCGCTACCCACTCTGTCTCGACCAGCGTCTCTGGATGCGCATAGCCGTTCCGCGCCGTGTCCTGCGTCATGTCGCTGCCTCCTTTGGCAATCCTCTGACACTTCTTGACAACCACTCGCGCCTGACGTGGGCTATATGGCGCGCCCAGGCGTCCTGCGCTGTCCCCACTATGCGCGGTTGATCGCTCAGGCGCCACGAAGAATGCCGTGACTTACCCACATAAATGCGCGCCATACCAACAGGAACTGTCGCAACGCCCCTCTGGCCTATGCTAAAGTGTCCGCAACACTCTATGTCCGCTCTGCGCAGGAGGGTCGGAAGCCATGCCGACGCTGCCTGGACCAACTGCTTTTGGCTCGCTGCTCAAGCGCCTGCGCGTCGCCGCCGGGCTCACACAGGAGACGCTCGCCGAGCGCGCGGGGCTGAGCGTGCGCGCGATCAGCGACCTGGAACGCGGCGTCAACCGCGCGCCACACGACGACACGCTTCAGTTGCTTGTCGAGGCGTTGTCGCTCCATCCTGCCGACCGGGCCGCGCTCATCGCCGCGACACAGCAGCCAGCGGACTCCTCGTTCACGCTGCTTCAGGGGAAAGGCCAGATGTCCGCGTTCGAGGGCGCGGCTCCAGCGTTCGTGGGAAGGCGAAACGAGCTCGCTGCGCTCGACCGTCACCTGGCAGGCGAGGGTCCGCCTATCCTCCTTCTGGCGGGCGAGCCGGGCATTGGCAAGAGCCGCCTGCTGCGCGAGGCGACGCAGGCCGCGCCTGGCTACGGGCTGCGTCCGCTGGAGGGCGGATGCCAGCGCAGCGGCCAGGACCCCTATCAGCCCATCGTGCGTGCCCTGAGCAGGTACATCTGGACACAGCCACACGAGCAGTTGCGCAGCGATCTGCAGGAATGCGCCTGGCTGACCCGGCTGCTTCCCGAGGTTCACGCCGGACTCGTCGAGACAGCGCCCGGCGTCGCGACAACACCCGACCATGAACGCCGCCTCATCTTCGACGCGGTGCGGCGCTTCCTGACGCGCATCGGTGGTCCCGCAGGCGTCTTACTGGCGCTGGACGACCTCCAGTGGGCCGGTCCCGACGCCCTCGACCTGATCGCGACACTCGCGCATGACGCGGCCACGATTCCATTGCGCATCGTGGCGACCTATCGCGACACCGAGTCTCCTCGTGGGGAGCCGCTATCCACCATGGTGGATGACCTTGCGCGCGAGCGCCTGGCGACACACCTGCGACTGAACGCGCTCGCTCCAGATGAAGCGGACGCATTACTGCGCGCAATGCTCGTGGGTCTGGATGCGCGTCCAGAGCGATTCGCTCCGGTTGTTCAGCAGGTCCTGCGCAGAGCTGAGGGAGCCCCATTCTTCCTCGTGAGCTGGGCGCAGGGATTGCGCACAGGCGCGCTCTCACTCGATGCGCCCGATGCGGTTCCCGCCGACGTGGCGCAATCGATTCGTCAGCGGGTGGACGCGCTGCCCCCTGTGGTCCGCGAGCTATTAGGCGCGGCGGCGGTAATCGGACGGCGGACGCCGCGTCTGCTGCTGCTAGCCGTCGCCCGCGAACTGGACTACCGCGAGCGCAAGACGCTGGATGCGCTGGAGGCCGCCGTCCGCGCGCGCCTCCTGCTCGAAGACGGCGAGGATGGCTATCAGTTCGCACATGACCTCGTGCGCGAGGTGATCGGGCAGGACCTCAGCGCCGCCCGTCGCGCCGCGCTCCACCGCCATGCCGCCAGACGCCTGGAAGCGGCGCCCAGCGTTGCGTCCCCTGCGCTCATTGCCTCTCACTATCTGCGCAGCGACGAACCGGAGAGAGCCTTCACGCACCTGCTGAAAGCAGCCGAACATGCGCATACCGCCTCCGCCTACCGCGAAGAGACGGCGTTCCTGGGTGACGCCATCACGCTCGCCAGCCGCCAGGAGAATCCCGCGCACGTCGCCGACCTCTATCTGCGCCGCGCCCGCGCGTTTCTGCCGCTCGCGCTCTGGTCAGACGCTGACCATGAGTTGGACCTGGCGCTCGCCATCCTGCCGCCAGAGGAGAAGGAGCGGCGCATCCAGATCCTCCTGGAGCGAGCGCAGGTCAGCCACTGGCTGCACGGTCCCGATGAGATTCGCCGCTACGCCCGGCCTGCGCTAGAACTGGCGGATGAGAGCGGACGTGATGACCTGGCGGCGCAGGCGATGTGCCGGCTGGCGCTCGCCGATAGCTCCGAGGGCAAGGTACGCGCAAGCGTCGAGGAGTATGAGCGCGCCTTCGCGCGGGCAGGCGAGGAACGCCTCGCCTCGGTGGTCGCCGGCGTCGAATACTCCGGGCTGGACCTCTACTGGCTGGGCGAGTACAAGGCGGCGGTGGCGCGGGGACGCCAGGCGGTGGCGCTAGCGCGTGAGACGCAGGAGATTATCTATCTGGCGCGCGGGCTGGGCAATCTGGGGCTGGCGCTGACTGGCGACGGGCAGTACGATGAGGCGTTGCGCGTCTTCGAGGAGGCGCGTCAGTTCGCGCGGGGCCAGCAGCTCACCCAATGGCTGGCGCGCGCCACGACGATGCGTGGCGGCCTGTATCTGGAGGTCTTCGATTACCAGCAGGCGGAGGCGATTGCCGAAGAGGCGCGCGAGATCGGTCGCTCGTGCGGCTGGCCGCAGGCGATAGCCAGCGCTGGCATGGATCTGCTCTTGAGCTATGCGCGGCGCGGAGAGGCGGATGGGCGCGTCGAGCGCATCCTGCCAGAGGTGGTCAAGGCCGCGCACGGCGCGCACGGCGAGCATGGCTGGCTCTGGCGGCTGCGACTGGCGCAGGCGCGCGCCGAGATCGCCCTGGCGCGTGAGCAATGGGAAGAAGCGTTGCGCCACGCCGAAGATGCGCTGACGCAGGGCCGCAAACGCGGGCGCGTCAAGTATCAGGTCGCTGGACTGAAAGCGCGCGCCGAGGCGTTGATTTGCTTGAACCGCCACCAAGAGGCGCTTTCCGACCTGCGCGCAGCCGTGGCCCTCGCCCGTCCGGTTGGCGATCCGGCGATGCTCCTGCGCGCGTCTGCCCCATTGCTCGCGCTCGATGGCGATGACGCACTGCTGGCCGAGGCGCGCGCCGCGGCTGAGCGCATCGCCGATGAGCTACACAACGCAGAGATGCGAGCGCAGTTCCAGGCCGCCGCACAAGTCCGCGCGCTCGACTGATCTGACACGCTCTAGCCAATTGCACAGGCACGCGAGTCGCCGGTAGCAAATTCGACATGACCATATATGACAGAGGATGTCGTGATACTCCATTTATGCTGCATCTAACAAGGAAAAACTTACGAAGGAGGCTTCTGTGCGCTACGGTCTTTCTCTACCCAACGGCGGCGTCTGCGGCGATGCGCGCGTTCTGGCCGAGTTAGGCATCCTCGCCGAGGAGGCGGGCTGGGACGGCGTGTTCGTCGAGGACTACATCGTGCATCAAAGCGACGGCGCGGTCCCGACCTGCGATCCCTGGATCGCGCTGGCTGCGATGGCTGTCGGCACGAAACGCGTGCGACTCGGCACATCGGTGACGCCGCTGAATAGACGCCGGCCCTGGAAGGTGGCGCGCGAGGCCGTGGCGCTGGACCAGCTCTCCAACGGGCGCTTCATTCTGGGCGTTGGTTCGGGTGATGTGGGCGAGGCGGGCTTCAGCCGGGTCAACGAAGTCCGCGACGCCAAAGAGCGCGCGCAGATACTGGACGAGGCGCTAGATGTCATCCTCGGCCTATGGACCGGCAAGCCATTCAGCTACGAGGGGCGGCATTTTCAGGTCCACGAGATGACGTTCCTGCCGACGCCGGTGCAGCAGCCACGCATTCCGATCCTGGTAGGCGGCGGCTGGCCCTTGAAGGGACCGTCGCTGCGGGCGGCGCGCTACGATGGTTGCTGCCTCTACAGGCAGCATGGGCCGGGAGACTTCGCCGATTGGACGCCAGACGAGGTACGCGCGCTCAAGGCGTTTATCGAGAGCCATCAGAGCGAGGAGCAGCGGGCGCGGCCATATGAGATCAAACTGGGCGGACGGAGTCGCTCCGACGACTGGGAACAGGATCGCGCGCTGATGAGATCGCTGGCCGAGGCGGGCGTCACCTGGTGGGTGGAGTACGTTCCGGCAGGAGACGAAGACGCCATGCGCGAGAGCGTGCGACGCGGGCCGCTGCGGATTGAGTAGTCTGGTCAAGACATGCTCGAGAGATGACGCCTGCCAAAACCTTTGCGTGACAATCGCTGTCTGTTGACACGCCAGCGCTACGCTGTCTACAACGAACAGAAGCCACGACGCTTCATGCCAGCGCATGAAGGAGTGGCTCATGCGGTACGACACGTGAACGCGCAAAGGTATTCCCGTGGAACGTCTCAACACCTGGGTGTTGCGCAATCCCTGGATCTTCGATTTCGTACGCGGCATGCTCTCGTTGCTGTTCGGCCTAGCGCTCTGGTTCTCCTTCGATCAAGCGCTCACCGTCGGCGTGCTGGCTCTTGGCGTCTATCTGCTGGCTGATGGCATCTTCGACATCGCCGCCTGGTATCAGGCGCGCCAGGTGGGCGAGCGTGGCTGGTCGCGGCTATTGCTGGGACTGCTCAGCATCTTCTTCGCTCTCGCCGTCTTCGCGCTAAACGTCTTTGCCTTCGTCTTCATCATCATCTACGTCGGCATTCGCATGGTCGTCCACGGCGCGATTGATCTGTATCACTTCGCCGCGCAGTTCACAAGCGCGCCCGATCCCGAGCATCCTACTAAACGCTTTCTCTGGCTCACTGGCCTGGGGCTGATTTTCTTCGGGCTGTTCACCATCCTGGTCTCACTCCTCGTGCCGTTCATCTTCGCCATCTACATCGGCCTCTACCTCCTCTTCGACGGCGTAACCTATCTCTTCACCGCCGCCGTCAAGGCGGGACTACTCCCCGACCGCTCCACGCGCGCGACGCCAGGACAAGGCGAGACCGTCCACGGCGATGCCACCGCGGATGGCCCAGGATTGCGCGCGATGGCGTTCGTCCGCCACAGCGGCGCGATGGGCATGGGGCATGTCGGCTGGGCGTTTGAGTGGCCCAACGGCTGGTTTAATTGCGGCTCGGTCGAGAACCGCTCACGCGCTTCCTATCGCCCCGCTGGCAAGGCCGACTTCTGGACTGCCAACACGCAGGACCCAATAGCGACGATGGTCGAGCTTGGCCCCGGCTACGACGAATACAAGGTGTTTCGCGTCCCCAATCCGCACCCGAAGGACGCCTGGGCCACCGTCGCCTGGATCAGCCGCCAGCCCTATTTCGTCCAGCGCCGCAACTGCGCCGACGCCACCTACGACGTGCTGCGCGCCTTCGGCGTCGATACGATCTTCGACACGTCGCAGAAGAGCATGCCCAACGAGTGGTACGACGCGCTGCCTGGCCCCTCGTACCCCATCCCAGAGTACCCTCACATTCCGCTCGCCCCTGCCTACGTCGCCCAACTAGAGCGCGCGCCCATCAAGCAGATCGTGCTGGAAGTTCCCGCCGCCATGCCAGCCGTTGCGCCAGCCTGGCGCGCCCGTGGTGGGCGCGGCTTCTACGAGCTTGGCCGACGGCTGGACTACATGAACTACGAGGTGGCGGACGCCTTCCACGACCTCTTCGGCATGATGCGCGCGGGGATACGCCGCTTCGGCGCGTGGCTATCGGGCGCTGGCGCGCGGTGATCTCACCAAAGGTCAACTCCCCCAATGGGATGATTGATGCGGCGCCCTTTTCGCTTTCTCGTACATGTGGAGTGACCGAAGCGTGTCGCGCGCCAGTGACCGCTGACCAGCCGGAATTCGTATAGATAGCAGCGCTAACTTTGGCAGCCAGTCGCCCTTCGACAAGCTGAGCGCTTTCGCATATACTGCGTGCGAATATACTGCGTGCGACAAGCGGTGGAAGCTCCGGCGCATGAGGCTATGCCTCGCATACAAGCTTATCAGGAGGCGAACATGAAACGACGACTCGGCGTCTTGGCGGGTTTCCTGGCGCTCATCGCTGTCCTCGTGTCGGCCTGCTCCTTCCCTGGGACTGGCACCGCCACCCCGACCGCGCCTGGTGGAACCACCGTGCAACTGGCGCATGCGCCCACCGGCACGCTCGACGCCTCATGGGACCCCGCTCTCAACCAGGCCACCATAAAGGTGAGCCTCGTCACGCTCGCGCCTAATAGCACACATACGACCGCTATCTACAACGGACATTGCGGCACGCCGGGGCAGCAAGTGCGCGCGCTTCCCCAACTGAGCGCCGATAATAATGGCGCCGGCTCCATCAACGACCAGTTCAACGCCAACGTCAACGCGGTGCCGACGAGCGGTTGGTACATCGCCGTCAACAACGCCACCGGCACGGATGTTTATAGCACGATCGTCATCGCCTGTGCGGATATCCCCGTAGACCTCACCACCGGGACCGAGAAACGAACCATTGTTGGTCAGCCGATCACGAGCGGTGTCGGCTATAGCCAGTACTCGACCGGCCAAGCGGAACTTCACCTCGATGGCACGACGCTGACCATCAACATGACCGCCGTGAACCTTGAGCCTGGCTCGACACACCCCACCTATCTGTATGCAGGCTCCTGCGCCTCTCCCGGCGAGCAGTTGTTCGTGGCGCTCAAGCCATTGGTGGCGGATGACAACGGCTCTGCCTCCGCTACCTCGACGGTGGTGAACGTGAACTCCGTTCCCACCGGTGGCTGGATCATTATGTCGCACCGCGGAACCAACCTATCGAGCCAGATTGATTACGATCCCATCCTCTGCGGCAATATCCCGCTCAAGCAGCCGAAGTAGCGCTTCTCTGAACCGTCGTAACAGTTCAGGCAGGTGTGTGCTGGAGAGGGATCACACTAGAAGTCAATGAGAACCGCATGATCGTCACTGGGCGCTCGTGATAGCTTCTTTCCTCGAGGACCTCCCATCCTAAGTGCTCGTAAAACGGGCGAGCAGGATGGGTATAGAGGTAAAGCGCCGGAAAGCCCAGATAGTAAACCTGCTGGAGCGCATGCCGCACCAGCGCACTACCAACGCCTCGACGGCGCGACTGGAGTTGCACATACAATCCTGCGAGCCATGGGGACAAGTCTAACCAGATCGCCATGTCGTGCTCCACCAAGGTGACGGAGCCAACAGGTTGGCGCTGTTCGACTGCGACGTAGGTGGTGGGGATCTGATCGCGCAACGTCCGCTCGTAGAGCCCCTGTGTCCACTGCGCCAGGCTGCCGAGGGGATCGATATCTCCCCATTCCTGCCAGTGCCATCCGGCGATGAGTGGTACCCAGTCCAGATGATCGGCAATGGACTCGATCTGCATCTTGCTGCCTCACGTTGCCTCGGTGGGTTCTGGTTCAAGCGAAGCGGGAACCGCCGGGCGCAGCGCTATGTCTCTGACAATGCGTTAAATGTTGGACGCAGGGCTGGATAGAGCGCGCGATACTCGCCATAGAGACGCGCGTAGCGCTCGGCGTTCGCCGCATCTGGCTCGACGCGATCGCCTAGGCGCACACCAGCGTTCACCGCCGCTGTCGCATCTGGCCATACGCCAGCGCCAATCCCGGCCAGTAACGCTGCCCCCAGCGCCGCGCCTTCGTCCGCCTCCAGCGAGACCAGCGCGACGCCCAGCACGCTCGCCAGGATGCGTCGCCAGAGCTTCCCGCGCGCGCCGCCGCCAGAGACCCGCGCCTCGCTCACCGCGCCAAGCCCTGCCTGCTCCAGAAGGCCAAAGCAATCCTTCAGGCTGAAGGCGACGCCCTCCAGCACGGCGCGCGTCATCTGCGCCCGCCGCGTGCGCACCGTCAGTCCGACGAAGGCCCCGCGCGCGCGCGGATCGGGATAGGGCGTGCGCTCGCCGGAGAGATACGGCAGGAAGAGCAACCCGTCGCTTCCCGCTGGCGCCTCCTCCGCCTCGGTGAGCAGATCGTTGAACGAGACGCCAGGCGCGAGGGTGTCGCGGTACCACTGGAGGCTCCCCGCCGCGCTCAGAGTCACGCCCATCAGGTGCCAGCGCTCCGGCAAAGCGTGGCAGAAGGCGTGCAGTCGTCCCTCCGCCTCGATCAGGGGCACGCCTGTTGGCGCGAAGACGACGCCAGAAGTGCCGAGGACGACCGAGACGACGCCCGGCGCAATCGCTCCGACGCCGACACCGCCCGCCGCCTGATCCCCGCCGCCCGCCATCACCGGCGTCCCCGCGACCAGCCCCGTCGCCACGGCGGCCTCCGCGCTGACGCGCCCCGTGACCTGCGGCCCCTCATACGTCGGGGGGAGCCATTCACGCAGGATCTCCAGCGCGTCCAATACCTCTGGCGACCAGTCGCGCGCGCGCAGGTCGAAGAGCAGCGTGCCGGAGCCATCCGCCTTGTCCATTGCGTAGTCGCCGGTCAGCCGGTAGCGGATGTAGTCTTTCGGCAAAAGAATATGGCGGACGCGCGCGTAGACCTCCGGCTCCTCCTCGCGCACCCAGAGAATCTTGGGCGCGGTAAAGCCAGTCAGCGCGTCGTTGCCAGTTAGCGCGATCAGCCGCTCGCGTCCGATACGAGCGCGAATCTCGTCGCACTGCGCGGCGGTACGCTGGTCGTTCCAGAGGATTGCCGGGCGCAGGACATTTCCCGCTTCATCCAGGATGACGAGGCCATGCATTTGCCCTGTCAGCCCGACCGCCACCACGTCCGCGCCTGTCCGTCCCGCCTTCCGCAGCGCCTCGCGAATGCTCTTGGCGGCGCCAGCGTACCAGTCCTCCGGCGCCTGCTCGGACCACAGCGGGCGCGGCGTCGAGAGCGAAAGCGGCGTGGTCGCGCTGGCCACGACTTGCCCGCTCGTGTCAATCAGCAGCGCCTTCGCGCCGGTCGTCGAGACGTCGATGCCAAGGAGCAAGGAACCGCTCGCCATGACCGTATCCCTTTCCGCCAGCCCTAGCGCACGCCGAACAGCACTTCATTGGTGAGCTGATCGAGCCGCTCGTACGCCAGCCCACGCCCTCCCAGCGCGGCGCGATCAAAGGTGGCTGACGCGAGCGCCTTTGCCTTCTCCGACGAGTATGCGCCGAGATACTTGCCTGCCACGCCGTCGGGATCGGCGTTGAGGTCCTGCACAATCGCTTGAATCTCGGCGTCGGCGTTCCAGCGGCGCGCCTTCTCGCGCAGGATCAGATACGTACGCATGCAGCCGCGCGCGAATTCCTTGACGCCCTCGTAGTCCTCGGTGCGGTAGGCGTGCGCGTCGAAGTGGCGGCTCTCGTGATAGCCCACATCTTCGAGGAACTTGACCAGGAAGAACGCGATCTTGGGATTGCTTGCGCCGAAGCGGAAATCCTGGTCGTAACGCCCAAACGCCTGGTCGTTGAGGTCAATGTGGAAGAGCTTG
>DATAOM010000328.1:0-4861 GCA_036265775.1 Ktedonobacterales bacterium
GAAGAGCAGCCCGCGAAAAGTGACCTCCTCGAAGACCGCGACCAGCAGGAAGAGGAGGATTACCGATAGATTTGTCACAACGCCCGCCCCAACGAGCGCTCCTGGACCAATGACCTGATACCAGCCGAAGAGCGCCAGCAGCCCAATCACCAGGCTGATGATCCCTGCGCCAAGCGCCAGCCCAATCCCCATATCGCGCAAGAAGCCGCGCCCGAAGCCTAGTTCGGCGAACGTGCGGCGCTCGATCAGCCGCCCGACGACGATAAACGTCAGTAGGGCGCAGCCAGCAAGTACGGATTCGCGCGTTAGCGGACCGGACGGAACTTTGAGCGCGTCGAGAAGCACATAAATGGCGATGGCGCTTCCTGCAAGCAGAACACCGGCGATCAGCAGCAGCGTCAGCGGGAAGAGCAGGATGCGCCGACCGAGCGACATGATGGATCTCCTTGAATGGTCCTACTGATGGACGGCTCATGCGCTAGAGAACAGACGGGTGCGCCGCTGTCAGCAGTATACACGAGGCGATGGCTCGCGCTGGTTGCTGCGCCACAGCGATGAACATGTTAGAATCGTGGCGCGGCGAGCAAGCAGATGTGCGCTGGCCGCGAGTGACGGGAGACGAAACACATGACGCAGCCCAGCGGTCCGGTTCCAGCAGCGCAACCGGCGCAGCGGCCTAACCGTCGCCGCTTGTGGATCACGCTCGGTGTCCTCGGCGGCCTCGTGTACGTCGCGCTCCAGGCGCTATCAGGGGCAGCGCTCTTTTATCTCTCCAATCCCTCGCTCACGCAGAACAAGACCCCCACCGCGCCATCCGGTTGGCATATTGCCACGCCGCCAGGGCAGGCGACCAATCCCTCCTATGCGGTGAGCGCCGATGCGCCGGGCCTCATTCTGGCGTGCGGCGCAACGCTGAGTACTGCACTTTCATCTTTTGGCAAATGGAACCTCCGCCTCCAACGCAGCGACGACGGCGGCGGCCATTGGCGTATCCTGCAAGCGCCATTCCTCAAAGGCAACGATAAGTGCGCTATCACCGCTATCAGCGGAAGCCCGACGACGTTCTTCGCCTATGGGCGACAGTTGCTCAACAATACCCCAACGACATTCTGGGTGACGCATGACTCTGGCGAAACCTGGACACAGGCGTTCACGACTGAGAATGACTATGATGAGTACAGTGTCATGAGCCAGCTCTCCGTCAGCGTGTCACGCGATGGTTTCTTCTATTCTCTGCGAGGCGACTCCTACGATCCTACTTTCTCATCCAGTACGGACGACGGCGCGACCTGGGAGCCTGCCTTGAAGACTAACGCGCTTGACATCCCTGGCGGCAGGATCGCGAGCTTCGCCGCAGACTACTCTCAACCGCACGCCTGGTATCGGTCCGTCTACCTCAGCCTCGGTGGTCTGGCGCTAGAGCATTCCAATGACGATGGTAAGACCTGGACGATCATCAAACAGTTCGCCGAAGGGGCTGGAGCGGCGCCAACGGCACTCGCGACCACCAGCGCTCAGCCTGAGCAATTGTGCGCCTACGCGACCTATGGGGAGAGCAACGCCACGCTGTTCTCGAGCGCTGATGGTGGTGTGACATGGAATCAGGCGTCGCTCCCTGTTGGGAATGGCTCGATTCAGGGGTCGGTCCGTGTTGGCCCGGATGGCTGCTATCTGGCCTTCCAGGATGATACCAAAGGCGGACCGTTTGGCTCGTCGCATGATATTGAGATCTGGCGTCTGCTGAATAGCGCGACCAGCCCTAAGCGGCAAGTATATCTGAAGAACTACAGCTTTGATTTCCTGCCAGATACGCCTGGCTTCACCTATCTTCCCGCCTCCAACGGGATGGAGGCGCGGTTTGTGATATCGGCGACGCGCGAGCCAAGTTCGTGGCTAGATTTCTTTGGCGGGAACGCGAGCAATATCAGCACTCTGCAGTTACTATGGACCTTGGCGACATAGCGATATATGAATTCATCTGGCGATAGGCGATGAGAAAGGACGAACCGTGACGGAAATTGATCCGACGACGCTGCTGCGAGGCCGGTTGGTGGACCTGCGACCACTGGAGGCCGACGACGCCACGCTCCTGTACCGCTGGGCGAACGATCCGGCGACGGCAGGCGCGTTCGACGCATTGCAGCCGCGCACCCTCGCGCAGGTCCAGCGCCAGATCGCCGAACAACGCGCGCTCACCGAGGAGGGCGGCGAACTGCTGATTGCGCGCAAGGATGGGACGGCGGTGGGGACAGTGCAGTGCCGCCGTGTCGGCTATGGCCGCTATTCCCCTGCGTTTAACATCGGCATCGAGGTCGCGTTCGACCAGCGTGGACACGGCTATGGCGCCGAGGCGCAACGCCTGCTGGCGGATTATCTGCTGTTTGTCTTCCCCATTGGGCGCGTCGAGGCCAGCACGGACGCAGAGAACATCCCGGAGCAGCGTGCGTTGGAGAAAGCGGGATTCACGCGCGAGGGCGTGGCGCGAGCGGCGAGCTGGCGTGGCGACCGCTGGCACGACATGGTTGTGTACAGTCGCGTGCGTGGCGATGAATAGACTGGCCGGCGAATAAATTCGCGCCTCTGGGCGTGCCGCCACAATGTCCGCCTGCAAGGGCGCCAGGCTCACCGTGTCTGAGACCTGCGGAGGCAGGTCTTGTGGCCAGCGGCCCCCAGGCGCGGTTTCAACCGCCAGCCACTCTACTGCTCAGTCTTTTTCATCGGGCGCGTAGCCTGGCTGAGCTTGTCGTCGGGCGTCTTGGTCTCACGCCCCTTCAGGTTCAATCGCTGCTCCCGCTGCCGATTCATGCTCGCCTCGACAAGCTGCGTCGCCTCCTCCAGATCATCGGTCAGCGTCCAGATCTTGAGGTCATCGGGGGCGATAGTGTGGTATTTCTCCAGTAGCGTGCGCTGCATCCATGTTACCAGCGGCTCCCAGAAGTCGCGCCCGATCAGGATGACTGGAACCATCGGATCCATCTTGCTCGTCTGACGCAACGTGACCAACTCGAAAAACTCATCCATCGTGCCAAAGCCGCCGGGAAAGAAGATATACGCCTCGGCGGAGAAGTCGAGCATCACCTTGCGGCTGAAAAAGTAGTGGAAGCTCATCGACTCGCGCACATAGGGGTTCATGCGCTGCTCATGCGGCAACTGGATGTTCAGCCCGACCGATTTGCCATCCACGTCGCAGGCGCCCTGGTTGGCTGCCTGCATGACGCCGGGACCGCCGCCGGTCACGACGGTGAAGCCCTTGCTTGCCAGGCGTTTCCCAAGCTCTCGCGCGATCTGGTAATAGGGATGCGACTCGCCGAGGCGGGCTGAGCCGAAAAAGGTGACGCTGCGGTCGATACGCGCGAGGAAGGTGAAGCCGTCGACGAATTCGCTCATGATGCGAAAGATGCGCCACGAGGGATTGTTGTCAATCTCCAGCGATTCACGCAGTTGCACATCTTCGTCCTGGCTCTCTCGATGATTCTGGCTCATGCTTGCCCTTTCCGCGTCGTCTTTGACGCTGACCACAGATCGTATCGGGATTTGGCTTGTCCTCTACTATAGCGCACCGGCAAACACTTGCTGGCGCGCCTTTCTTCCTGTCTCATCTGGCGTTCCAATGGTCCTGCCAGATTTGGAGCCGCCGCCTGGAGGCGATAGAGTACATGCAAAGATACACCGCCTACTCCCTCTTGTCATAACGCCGTCGTATCTCCGCGTGGCCCCAGCCCGCGTGAGCAATGGAGGCTCGATTTGACCAGCCGCGGAACGTTGCCGCCTGAATCGCTAGTAGACGCTATTCCCGCCACCACCGAGCGGCCAGCGAGCGGGCGTTCCACCCTTTCCTCCATGATGGCGACGCCTACCATCGTCCGTATGAGCGCAGCGACAACCCAGCGCATACGTATCCCTGCCAGCGCGCTCACCGCCAGACAGAACGCTTCCGAAGTGAGCGGACCGCGTCTCACCCGCGCCCGCATGACGTGGATGGTTGGCGCTTGTCTCATCATGGTTCTCGGCGCCGTTGGCCTCGGCATGCGCGCGTTTCCAGGCGCGGCGGCGAATCCAGCGCCACAGGGGTTTGCTGGACGTCAGGCGCTCAGCTATGCGCAGCCCGGCGGCCCTGGATTCCAGTCGCAGGAGGTCGCCGTCACGTCGCCCACTACGCAACCGACGAACACGCCCGTTCCCAAGAAGCCGACGCCAGCGCCCACATGGCTGGGACCTGACACAACCGGACAGCCCTGCCATAGCGCGAACCTCTGGGCGCCCAATGTCGGACTGTGGGCGGTTCCGCCGGGCTGTTATGGAACGATCTATACCATAGACCCTAGCCAGTACCCGCCTGCGGGCAGCACCTTCGGCTACTGCAATTGGTGGGTCAACGAGCTGCACCGCGACAAGCCGAACCTGCTCTATGGCAGCCAGTACCGGCGCGGCAGCGTTCCCGTTCCTGGCGCGGCGATCTATTTCGCGGGTCTCGTGCAGGGCGCGGGCGCATCGGGACACTTCGCGCAGGTGGTGGCCATCGCGCCGGATCACTACTGGACGCTGATTACCGAGATGAACTTCGCCTGGCGCGGCGGCGGCTTCGGCAAGGTGGACTATCGCTACGCGCATGTCGGCTCCGGCGTGACGTTCATCTATCCCTGAGCGCACTAGGACGGCTCGTGATCGTCCGGCGGACGCCAGCCCTCGCGCAGGGTGAATACCTTGCCATCGAAGGAGGCGATGGCGGACCAGGGAATAACCTGGGGCTTCTTTCGCCCAAGCTGTAGATGGTAGAACACCGTGCGCGAGAGATCGAACCGGTAGGCCAGCCCCGAACTCCCCAGCAGCAGCGCCTCGACGCCGAAATCTGGCCCCGACG
>DATAOM010000329.1:0-2549 GCA_036265775.1 Ktedonobacterales bacterium
TAAACGTACTAAACACAGCAGTAGAACTATCGCACGGCAGTGTAACATGCTTTCTGTGAAAGCGCTACGGGATGCAGGTTGCGAGACACGCGCCAGATGATACAATCCGTGCGAACAGTAGCCCCATGCTCAGCAGAGCGCTTCATTCGCCTCTTAGAGTATGTTACGCGCTGCGCCATGAGCTGACCCGATCAGCCTCACAGGCGCTGCCTGCGAAAGGAGATCGCACACAATGACAGCCTCCGATTCCATAGAGACCATTCCGGGTGTCATTCTCCATGCGCCGCCCTCAGCGGAGGCCGCGGCGATTCTCACGCCGGAAGCGCTGGCCTTCCTTGCTGCGCTGCACCGCGAATTCAACACGCGACGTGTGGAGTTACTTGAGCGGCGCGTAGACAGGCAAATCGCCCTCGACGCTGGCGCGCGCTACGATTTCTTACCGGAGACGCGCGAGATCCGCGAGAGCGCATGGACTGTCGCGCCGATCCCACCCGATCTGCAGGATCGCCGCGTCGAGATTACCGGGCCAGTGGACCGCAAGATGATTATCAACGCGCTCAACTCCGGCGCGCGTGTCTTCATGGCCGACTTCGAGGATGCCAACTCGCCCACATGGGAGAACTGCGTCCAGGGGCAGGCGAACCTCTACGACGCCGTCCGCCGCGAGATCAGTTTCACGAATCCAGATGGCAAGGGATACCGGCTCAACGAGAAGATTGCGACGCTGCTCGTGCGCCCGCGCGGCGGGCACCTGGTCGAGAAGCATGTGGAGGTAGATGGAACACCAATCTCCGGCAGCCTCTTCGACTTCGGCCTGTACTTCTTCCACAACGCGAAAGAACTGGTCCAGCGCGGAAGTGGACCGTACTTCTATCTGCCCAAGATGGAAAGCCATCAGGAGGCGCGCCTCTGGAACGATGTCTTCGTGCGCGCGCAGGAGCTTGTTGGGCTGCCCAATGGGACGGTTCGCGCAACGGCGCTGATCGAGACGCTACCCGCGACGTTCGAGTTGCACGAGATCCTCTGGGAGCTGCGCGACCACTCGGCGGGCCTGAATTGTGGACGCTGGGACTATATCTTCAGCGCGATCAAGAAGCGCCGCAACGACTCTGACTTCATCCTCCCCGACCGCGCGCAGGTTACGATGACGACGTCCTTCATGCGCGCCTACTCGCAACTCGTCATCAAGACATGCCATCAGCGCGGCATCCACGCCATGGGCGGCATGTCCGCCTTCATCCCGGTCAAGGGCGACGAGGCGCTGAACGAGAAGGCGTTCGCGCAGGTGCGCGCCGACAAGGAGCGTGAGGTCGGCGACGGCCACGACGGCACCTGGGTCGCGCATCCTGGCATGGTGGCGCTGGCGACCGAGGTCTTCGATCAGCATATGCCACAACCCAACCAGATCAGCCGCCAGCGCGACGACGTGAACCCCACTGCTGCGGAATTGCTGGCCACGCCCGAGGGGACGATTACCGAGCAAGGGCTGCGCACGAATATCCGTGTCGGCGTCCAGTACATCGCGGCCTGGCTCGGCGGGCTAGGCGCCGTGCCGCTCTATAACCTGATGGAGGACGCGGCGACCGCCGAGATCTCACGCGCACAGGTCTGGCAGTGGATTCGCCATCCGCGCGGCGCGCTGGACGACGGGCGTAAGGTGACGGTCGAGTTGTATCGCCAGATGCTGGAGGAAGAGATGGGCGAGTTGCGCGCGGGCAAGGGACAGATGCGCTTCGAGCCAGAGCATCTCGAGACCGCGCGCGAGATCTTCGATCATCTCTCGACCAGCGACGAGTTCGTTGATTTCCTGACTCTGCCAGCCTACGGGCGTCTGCAATAGCGGATATCATCAACGCCAGTAGTTGGGCCATAGGTCAGCCAGCCGCGTGATACACTGTTCTCGCCGGCAAGGAGCTAGCGCTGGCGAAGGGAGAAGAGGCGTCATGGGGGATGCGCGGAGTGATCTGGCCGCGCCGGGTCCGGAACGTCAGGCGGAGCTGCGGAGCGTGTATGAGGCGAACCTCACTGGAGATCGCCTCTGCTGTGACGGCATTCGGCTGCGCACACCTGGCGAGGCGCTATGGGTCGCCCAGGCGCTCGGCGCGCCCGGCGTCCATGATCTGAGCGGCGCCGACGGCAGCGGCCTGAGCTTCGCCGGTCTTGACCTGAGCGGCGTCATCTTCGTCGAAGCGACCCTGGCTGAGGCCACATTCGCACAGGCGAACCTCGCTGGCGCGGTCTTCTTCAAGGCAAGCCTGCGCGCCGCCAACTTTGACGGCGCAAACCTGCGCGACTCAGTCCTCGATAGCGCCGACCTGCGTGGTGTTTCTGGCGCGCGCGCGGATCTGCGCAACGCGAGCCTCTTCGGCGCGAACCTCAGCGGCGTAGACTTCGAGGGCGCTGCGCTCGACGCCGATACCGATCTACGTGACGCACTGCGCGACGGCGCGACACGTATCCCTGGCGTCTAGCCCCTTTCCTCAGGTAGTAGGCTTGCGCACCGTAGGGTACCGTCCCGTCTGGCCTGTTGTCATGCGCCGCTCGACGTA
>DATAOM010000330.1:0-12709 GCA_036265775.1 Ktedonobacterales bacterium
TCCTCGTCGGTCAGCGGGCGGATAGTGGTCGTCATGATGCGCCTTTCCCCGGAATTGCCCGTCACAGAGCTCTTGCCTCAGCCGTAGTGTATAACGAGAACGTCTTGCTCAGTGCGACGGTTGTCTCTTTCGCTTGTTTACGAGCGCATCGTCAGTCCAAAGGAGCTGCTGCCAATGTCACGAGCGCCGAAGGCATGTTCGTTGAACATGCCAGTCGTGCGCGCGGTTGCGCTACTTGCCGCTGTTCTCATTCCCTTCCTGCTCGCGGCCTGCGCCTCCACGGCGCAACCGCTTCAGCGCTTCGGCGAGCGCGTCAGCGGCCAGCATGTCTATGATCGCGCGGGCATCCTCACGCCGGATGAGATCGCCGACCTGGAGACGCACGCGGCGGCGGTCGAGCGCGCAGGAGCGCCGACGGTCGTCTACCTGCAAGTGCGCGACGCTTCGCGGGATGAGACGATTCAGGATGGGCGCGACTTGATGCAGGCGTGGAACGCCGAATCGTCCTCGGGCGCGCGTGATGGCGTGGTGATCTTCGTCAATCTCCTGTCCGACAACGAACGCCACGGCGAGGCGGCGATCATCGCTGGGCAGAAATGGAATGACAAGGGCGTATTGACCGACCGCGAGAACCAGCGCATCTACGACGAAGTCATGGCGCCGCTCATGAAGGATGAGAAAACGGCGGCGGGTATCGCGAGAGGACTCGACGCCCTCGCTCACGATCTGACGGTTGGCCCACCGCCTGTGAGCATGTGGCAAAGAGCCGCCGACTATCTTGCGGCATGGCCGTTGATCATGCTGGCTGGGCTACTCATTCTGGCGCTCGCTATGCTTATCGCACGTAGCCCCCGCCGTAAGAGGCCACCGACACTGCTAGAGAGCGCACAACTCGATCCACCGGATGATCTGGCTCCGGCGCTCGCGGGCGCCCTCACGGCTGGTCGAGTGCTGGACTCTCAGATAGATGCGATCTTGCTCGATCTGGCGCGACGCGGCATCATCGCGATGGAGCCGGATGACGATGAAGCGCTCGGTATTCGTATCCTCCAGTCGGCTCCAGACCTGAACGGCTACGAGCAGCGGCTTTTCGCCACGATCACTGAAGTTGCTGGACCGGATGGTGTGATTCCAGCGCAGGACGTCTTGAAACTGCGCCTGGAGTACAACCCGACGCGTGAGGCGCTACACGATGAGTTAGTAGCTCGTGGCTGGTTCGCGCGGAAAGTCGTCACGCATCCTACACGGCTCAGAGAGCTTGGCCTGCTTAGGTGGCTGGCGACTACTTCGATCGTCGTTGCCGTGGTGACATTCATCGTCGCCGCGATAGCGCAATCCATGCTCACCACAGGAGTATCTATCGTCCTCTTCATCGTGGCTCTGGCGAGCTACGGGGTTGCGGCATCTGTACCCGATACGACGGAGACAGGTGAAATTGCAGCGCTTCCCTGGCGCGCCTATCGGGCCAATTTGAAGACGCAGGCGAAGCAGAGAGCCGCGCCGCTCATCATGCCTGAGTGGCTGGATCGCCAGATACCGCTGGTCATTGCGCTCGGTCTTGGTCAGGCGTTCAACCCGCTGCTCAATGCGGCCAGCGCGGCGGGCTACGCGCCTGCCTGGCTAGGCTGGCCATCCAACGACGAAGGTGCCGAGTTCTTTCCCTACTGGAGCGCGTTCCACGCATCAGGCTCCAGCAGTGGTGGAGGCGATGGTGGCGCGGGAGCCTCGGCAGGAAGTAGTGTAGGTGGCGGCCACTTCTGATCGCAAACGAGGTGGCTCTGGCAAGGCTAGCCTGGATGAGAGTCGAAGGGGAATCTTTACGGCCAGCCAGCGTGCGGCGCTGACGCCCGTGTGATGAGCGCCTGCGCGCCTTCTAAACCTTTGCGGCCACCGGCGAGTCCGGCCATGCCAGGCCATTCAGCCGCCAGCATGAAGAGCGTCTGCCCATCCTCGCCGCCGAGCATGCAGGCAAAGCATCCACGGTCCAGCTCGATGGTCTGCAGCGCCTCGCCGCCTTCGCGCACACGCACGCAGCGCTTGTTCGGAACATCGGCGTACCAGATGGCGCCCTCAGCGTCGAGGCAGATACCATCGGGGACGCCCGCGCCGAGGTCGGCCCAGACGCGCCGGTTCGACAGGCTCCCATCAGCGGCGATGTCGAAGGCCGTCAGGCGATTGGCGTAGGATTCGGCGATGATGAGCGTCGCGTTGTCGGGCGTCACGGCCATGCCGTTCGGGAAGGCGATGCCATCGGCGACCTGGCGCGCCGACCCGTCGGGGGTGACCAAGACGATGACGCCAGGAGTAAACCTCCCACCGGCGAACACGTCGAGGCTGCCGCCGTTGATGTAGGCATTGCCGCGACCATCTACGACGATCTCGTTCCAGCCGCAGGCGAGGTCATTGACGTGGGCCACGAGCCGCCCATCAGGCTCATGACGCAGGAGAGGCTGGTCACTCGCCGAGACGATGAGCAGGCGTCCGTCCGGCAGCCAGTCGATGGAGAAGGGATACTCCGCGAATGGCAGTCTCAGCATGACCTCGCTTCTGCCCTCCAGATCGACGGCAACAATCTCCTGGGCGACCCAATTGGAGAACCAGAAACGGCCATCATGCCAGCGTGGCGACTCACCGAAGGTGAGGCCGGTCAGCAGCGTATGCGTTTCGGACGGGGTCATCAGTACCTCCTTGGCAAGGGTTGCGCCAGAATCCTCAACTTGCCGGCTGCTGGGAGTACATCAGCGAGCCAGGCGTCGTGAGCGTCTCACCCGTCTCCAACAGTGTCTTCAGGCCAGAGAGCACCTGTGGCCAGCCGCCGTAGATCGCCTCACTGGCGCCCTCACGCAGCTGGTCGTGGATGACGGTCAGCTTGCAGGAATCGCCGATTGGCTCGATCTCCCAGGTCACTCGTGAGGTTCCCTCGCGCAGGGCGTCCTCGCTCCACTGCGCCGTATAGGTCTGTACCAGGCGGCGCGGCGGGTCAACCTCCAGGTTCTCGCCCGCGAAAATAGGGAGCGCTCCTTGCGGATGGGTGGCTTCGTAGCGTGAGCCGGGCGTCCAGTCCGAGGTAACGCCGACGCCGAACCAGTATGTGCGCCGCATCTCGTCGCTGGTGATCGCTTCCCAGAGACGTTCTGGCGTCGTCTTGATGTAGATCTCGAATACCTTCTCCATGCGTCCCTCCTCCGCTTCGAGGTCCTGCTTGAGCGCGCTGAGCGCCGCTGCCCAGGGCGCGGCGAACTTGCTTACCCAACGGTCATGGATGAGGCGGATCGGGACAGGGTTGAGGAAGTGCAGCTTCTCGCGCCCGCGCCGCCGCGTGGTGATCAGCCGCGCCTCTTCGAGCACGCGCAGGTGCTTCATCACGCCGAATCGCGTCATCGGCAGGCGGGACTCGAGCGCGCCGAGCGTCTGCCCATCCTCCTGGAACAGCGTGTCGAGCATGCGCCGCCGCGTGGGATCGGCCAGCGCCTTAAACACGGCGTCCATCTCGTCAACAGTTGTGTCCGTCTCACCCATGTCGAACACTATACGTGACCAAATAGTCACATGTCAACGGCGGCGTGGACGACGCCAGACCTACTGAGACAACAAAGGACGGCGGCCCCATCGCTGGAACCGCCGCCCTGGTGTGGCTGACCGATTTAGCGCAGGTCGTTCAACCGGCGCTCCGCCTCGTCGAGCGCGATCGCGCCACTACGCAATTGTTCGAGAATGTTGCGGCGCTCTGCCTCGCGGTCGAGGCCGCTGGCAGGGGCGCTATACGCCGACGCCTCCGGCTGCACGTCGTCCTGCTCGATGCGCACACGCTGCGCGCTCGGCCGGTCACTCTTGGACGACGAGCCACCCGACGATCCGCCCTCCCAGCCGTTGCGGACACGGCCGAAGGCGTCCTCAAGCTCGGACATCGCGCGCGAAAGAGCGGTGCGCACCTCGCGGCCAACGCCCTCCCAATCGGTCTCGCGCACCTTGTTCGCCGCCTGCTGCGCGTAATCCTGCGCCTGCTCAGCAGCCTGGCGTGCGAGCTTCTCGGCCTTGGCGCCTAGCTCACGCAGTTGCTCGTCATACTCGCCGTATGTGCGCGCGCCCTTACCGCGCTCCCACTCAAAGTCAAACGCCTTACCTGCGCCAGCCGCATCATCTACCGGACCCTCGAAATGGAAATGGGTCTTGTCCGGGCCGCGGTCGACGTTTACGCGGTACTTCCTGCCGCCGAAGACGCCCTCCCACGTGTGGGTTCCTGGACCACTGTATCCAGCGCTGTCATTGGTGTACGTGTCACGCTCGTCGCTCATGCGAAAACCTCCCGACATGCTATCCGCGGCGATGATCATGATATCGCCGCCACTCCTCAGGGTCACGGACGCTTCGCCGCGCCCCAACGATCCGACCAGGTTGCGTCGCCGGCCACGCTCGACACTCAGCGGCAACTGCGTCCGGATCTCGCCACCCGCCGTCTGCGCCACGAACTGCGCGCTGACGTCACCACGCGCGCGCAACGTGATGTCGCCTCCCGCGTTGATGACGTACTCGGCCTCTTTGCCCAACTCGGTGTCAAGCTCGGCGTCGCCGCCGACGCGCGAGACTGCGATGCCACGTGGCGCCTGTCTGGCGTCCAGGTCGCCGCCAACTGTGGCGATACGCGCCACGCCGCCGATGTCCGCCAGGTCTGTGTCGCCGCCGACCGTGTTGACCTCGAGGTCGCCGGAGACTCGCTGCGCCGCCAGCTCACCGCCAATGACCTCGATGCGAATGCCCGCTACCTCTTCGAAATTGGCGTCACCGCCGACGACGTTCGCCTGTGCGCGTCCGGCGCCGCGCTCGATATTCAAGTCGCCGCCGACGCTGCCAAGTGTCACTGCGCCGCTCAAGGTGATCTCGGCGTCGCCACCGACGCGGCTGGCACGCACCGACCCTGCGCACTGCTCGATGGTCAGATCGCCGCCGATGCCTGCGTCAAAGGAGACCGGGCCACAATGCTCGACCGAGACATCGCCGCCTACCGGCCCGTCAACCGTCAGCTCAGCAACATCGCGCGCCTCCAGCTCGCCACCAGTACGGCCAGTGAGCCGCGCCTGGCGGAAGCTGGCAATACTGACATCGCCGCCGACATCGCGTATCTCGGCCTCGCCACCGTCGCGTAGGCTCAAGTCGCCGCGCACGACATCCAGCCGGACCATAGCGACGCCACGGATCTCGACATCGCGGCGCGCCTTGACGACTTCGAGCGCGCCGTCCAGATCATCAACCTCAAGCTCGCCCATGATGTCGCGCACGAGCACCGCCGCGCCATGTGGCACAGCTAGCTCCGCGCCATCCGGCAGCGTCTCGAAGTACAACACGCCGCCGCGATCCGCGCCGGAGATGTCGTCGTGGTCGGCATGTAGCGTGACTTGTGTCGCGCCACCGGTGATACGCAGATCGCCCTCGGCCTCACCAATCTCGACACGCACGATTGGCCCGCCTCCTGACACAGGCGACTGAGCCTGCGCCTCGCCGTCACTCTGTACGTCCTGTGGCTGCGAAGGTTGGCCCTCGCTTCCCTCTCGTGACTCGTAGCCACTCTGCTCGTTCGGGTCCGTTGGTTCCATGTGTCCGGCGCCTCCAATTCCTACCAGTCTGCAGATGGTTGTCGAACGGGCTTTCCTTTGCGCTTATGCGTCGTCTTCGGCGCTGTCCTGCGTCTCCTGGGCGCGCAGACGGCGGTGCGCCTCCTCCACGCTGATACGCCCACTGGAAAGATCGGCGAGGATCTCGCGGCGCATCTCGCGGTCGACGGGCCGCTCGTCGTCGCTCTCGAACCCCAACGTCTCCAGCACATTGGCCAGACGCGCCTTCACCGTCGGATACGAGATGCCGAGCATGTCCTCGACGTTTTTGATCACGCCTCGACAGCGCAAGAAGACCTCGACGAACTGCAACTGCGCCGCGTCCAGCCGCGCCAGCCGTCCGAAGCGCTCCGCGCCAGCGGAAGCCGGCGCGCCAATCTCGCCCGGCTGGAACGTCCCTTCGAGCGCGCTGCCACAGGAGGTACAGGTCAGGCGCGTCACCACCAGCGCCTCGCCACAGACCGGACAATTGCCCGGCACATGCCGTCGCTGACTCATGCGCGCGCTCCTTCTCCTGTGGTCGATGAAGACTCTTGCTGTTCATTTTGTAGCACGGCCAATGAATAATGTCAATATATGGTTAGATTTTCTTAATGTTGTCGCGTGATTGCGTCTCATTCCCGCCTGTGGGACAATCGTCTGCGGATGGGATTGACGCTTCTAGTATGCGCTGCGCTCGCTTTACCGCGCCACGCACAATCAGAAAGGATTCGCACAGATGGACCCGCGTATCGAGCGCTGGGCGAAGACGCTCGTCAACTATTGCCTCCAGGTGCAGCCGGGCCAGATGGTATTGTTGATCGCCTCGCCGGTCGCCGAGCCGCTGCTGGCGGAGGTCTACCGCGAGACATTGCGCGTGGGCGGGCATCCACTCACGCAGATCTATCAGCCTGCGCTCGAGGAGATCCGCCTGCGTGAGGCGAATGACGAACAGTTACAATGGGCGAACCCGGTCAGTGCGCTGCTTGCCGAGCAGGTTGACGCGCGACTCTTCATCGAGAGCGACACAAACACGCGCCAGCTCAGCGGGATCGATCCAAGCCGCGAGGCGCTGGCCCGTCAGAGTATGCGCGAGACGCGCGCGATCACCAGCAGGCGTTCGGTCGCGGGCGATTTGCGCTGGTGCCTGACGCTCTACCCCACCGAGGCCTACGCGCAGGACGCCGGAATGTCGCTCAGCGACTTCACCGAGTTTGTCTACGAGGCGTGTTTCCTCAACAGCGATGACCCGGCGGAGCGCTGGCGCGAGGTGGGCCGTCAGCAGCAGTTCTACGTGGACTGGCTGCGCGGCAAGGAGCGCGTCCACATTGTCGGCCCCGATACCGATCTGCACTTATCTATCACTGGACGAACGTTCCGCAACAGCGACGGCCAGCGCAACTTCCCCAGCGGCGAGTTCTTCACCAGCCCCATCGAGGACTCCGCCGAGGGGACGATCCGCTACACGATTCCCAGCGCCGTCAATGGCCATTTCGTCAGCGATATCCGCCTGCGCTTTGAGCATGGGCGCGTCGTCGAGGCCAGCGCCGAGCAGGGCGACGCGTTCCTGCGCGAGATGCTGGCGTTGGACGAGGGCGCGAGCCGGCTGGGCGAGTTTGCCTTCGGCAACAACCCTGGCATTCAGCGCCCGACGCGCAACATCCTCTTCGACGAGAAGATCGGCGGGACCGTGCATCTGGCGCTCGGCGCGAGCTATGCGGAGTGTGGCGGCAAGAACGAGTCGGCGCTGCACTGGGACATGGTCTGTGACCTGCGCGAGGCGGCGGGTGGCGGCGAGGTCTACGTGGACGATACACTCTTCCTCAAGGACGGCAAGCTCATGCTCCAGCCGTGACAACCCCTGTTTTATGCGCGTTCTGCTCGTTTAATCCTTGCGCGCGACGAGCAAGGTGCGGTGCACGTTCGTCTCGATGCCACGCTCTGTGCTATACCCGCTAATGATGGCGTCTACCTGCCGCCAGTGGCGTTCGATGGCGAAGTCCTCTGGCAGGGGAACCGCCTGCAGCCAGAACAGCAGCGACTCGACATCGAGGAACCACGCGCGCACGTCGTATTCGCCCTCAGCGACGATGCGACAACCAGCCTCCAGGAACGCGGCTCGCAGCGCTTCGGGCGTTTGTGATGGCTCACTGGCATGCGTTCCGCCGGGCGTACAGCCGAAGATGGAGCAGATGTTCGCCGTATTGCGCGCGCCGACCTGTTGGGTGAGAAAGACGCCGCCGGAACGCAGCACGCGCGTGACCTCAGCCGCGTCAACCGGCGCATGACGGTTCAGCACGACATCAAACGAGGCGGGCGCGAAGGTGAGACGCTGGGCTGGCATCACTGCGAAGCCGATCCTATCGGTGAGAACTGGCGGCAAGTTCTCCTGAGCGGTGGCGATCATCTCGGCGCTCGCGTCTATCCCAACGCCTGAGCGGAAAGCGTCAGCCAGTGCGAGAAAGCGCTCGCCGCCACCCGTGCCGATGTCGAGCACGTGACTGTCAGGCGTCAGATAGGTTCGCACTATGTCCGCATAATCCCAGGGCGCTGGTTCCTGCGTCTCGCGCATGCGCGAGAAATCCCATCCACGCCGCGCCCCAACGCTCGCGGCGATGCGCCGCAGTTCGTCCTCAGTCATCAGTCCCATCCTGCCGCCGTCAATCCACCAAGGGGCGCCGAAAGTCAGCAGGCGCATGCCGACTTGCAGTAGCTTATGAACCGCTCTCCTCGTTCTCGGCTTCCCAGAGGAAGGGAAGCGCCGCCATGAGTACGACATGCTGTGAAGGGGTTTCCACCTCACCGGCAATGCCTGTCTCATATTCGTTGCGCAGCGTGTCGCGCAGTGACTTCAGCCGCGATTCCAGACGCTTCTGCCCCATATCGTTGATAGATACCATGCCGAGCGTGCGCTGACTCATAAGTTCGTCAAACGCCGCCACATCCATCTCCGCGTATTGGCGCGCCGCACGTTGCAGGAGTTGCGCCATCGTCAGGCACATACCGATACACAGCTCCTTGCGCTCCTCGGCGGTGAAGTCCTTCTGCGCCCTGTCGAGCCACTCTGGATCACTACCAACCACCGCCCGAATCTCTGGCGCCAGTTGGTAATACTTCTCCACATAGGTCTCGCGCGGCACGACACGCGGCTCTCCGACCACCTTCAGTTCGCGCAGCACCCGCATGTGATGGTAGACGTTGTTTGCGGTCAATCCCAGCCGCTTTGCCAGTTGTGTCGCCGTCAACTCTCCCGAGTGCTCAAGCTCTGTCAGGATGGCGCCGCGTGTTGGATCGGATAGCGCGCGGATAAAGCACCGCAAAAATTCTGTTGTCGCCGTCATTTATCGTCCTCGCTCTTGTATCGCTCCATCTCAGAGCAGATCGCGTTCATATCGCTTGCAGTATACCCCTGCGCGAACTATAGCATCACGCATCTTGACACTATAGTATAATTATGGTAGTTTAGTCATTGATTGTAACACAGCGCGTTTAGGGCAGTGTTTGGCCTGATGAGCCGAATTAGTCGGCGGGAGGTCCCTCATGCGGCGTATTCGCACTCTGCTGGCCCCACTGTCGCAACGCGATTTCGTGCTCGTCTGGCTCGGCCAGGGCATCTCCCAGATCGGCGACCGCTCGACCGAGATCGCGCTGGTCTGGCTCATCGTCGGCCTGACGGGGTCGAGTCTGCTGCTCGGCTCCGTGCTGATCGCCATCTACATCCCGACGCTGCTCCTGCTCTTGTTTGGTGGCTTCCTCGCGGATCGCGGCAGTCGCCGCGGCATCATCCTTCTATGCGACGCCCTCCGCGCCGTCGTCATCGCCATCTTCGCCGTTCTTGTGACTCTCGATGTCGTCTCACTGCAACAGATATTCATTCTCGCCATCATCTATGGCCTGGTTGGCGCGTTTTTCGGTCCGGCGTTGAGCGCGCTCTACCCTTCTTTAACCACACCCGAGCGCTACGAAGCCGCCAACAGCCTGCGCCAGATGCTTGCGCAGGTGGCGATCCTTGGTGGCCCTGCGCTGGGCGGCTACCTGATCGCGCAATGGAGCGTCGGCGTCGCGCTGGCCTTTGACGCGCTCACCTTCGTCGCCTCATTCCTGGCGCTCTCATTGACCCGGCGACAGACATTCCAGGCCGCCATTCCCGGCGATGGGCGACGACGCGGCTTCCGCCAGCAGTGGCGCGATATCTTCGGTGGCTTACAGTTTCTCAAGGTTGAGCGGGGGATGTTCTCCCTTGTCCTGTTCTTCTCGCTGACCAACGGCCTCAACGATGTGGAGGCGGTGCTCGTGCCGCGTCTGGCGCGGGTGGAACTTGGACTCTCTGCGGCTAACTTCGGCTTGCTCGCCTCGGCTGCGGGCGTGGGCACACTGCTTGGCGCGCTCTTCGTCGGGCTGTTCGCGCATCGTGTGCGGCGGCGCGCCCACGTCATCTGTCTGTTCATGGCGCTCTTCGGCGGAACCATCATCATGATGGGCCTGGCGCAGGACGCGCGCATGCTCTATATCGCCTATGCTTTGATGGGCGTGACGTTCATCGTGCCTGAGGTGGTCTCCTCATCCTTCCTCCAGCGCATCGTTCCCATTGAAATGCGTGGCCGTGTCTTCGGCTTCATCAGTCTGATCACGATGGCGATGAATCCCTTGGGGCTGCTGTTGGCTGGCGTTCTGGGTGACACGGTTGGCCTACGCGCTGGCCTCTGGATCGGTGGCGCAAGCATCGTCGTCCTCAGCCTGTTCGCGCTCTCGCTGCCCATTGTCCGCTCGCTCAATAATCGCGCCGCGACGCCTGCCGTCGTCTTGGCGTCCAGCGCTGATGACACGGTGATGGCGTCTACCGCAGACCAGCCTTAATGGCGCAGCTAGTTATCCGACGCGAGCTGGCTCGCGCGCGGTGAGGAAGCTGGCGCGCTTGGCGGTCTCGATGCAGCGGCGCACGTCCTCGTCGTCGAAGATGCCGTGATCGAGCAGTAGCTGGTATTCCTTCACCAGGTTCGTCACCAGCATCTCCGGACCGTCGGTGTTGATTGTGAACTGCACGCCACGCGCTTTGAGCGTCGTGATAATGTGGCGCAGTTCCTCGATGTCGCGCACGGCCTTCGTGCGCAGGTTCGAGGTTGGGCAGATCTCCAGCGTGACGCCATCGCGCGCTACACGCTCTACCAACGCGTCGTCGTAGACGCAGAGGATGCCATGACCGATGCGCTCTGGGCGCAGATGCTCGACGACCTCCCACATGTCGTCGACGCGTCCCTCCTCGCCGGTATGGATGGTGACGCCAAGCCCCGCCGCGCGTGCGCGCTCGACCAGCGCCTGGTGCTCGAGGTAGGAGAAGTCTGGGCTGGGCGGCCCGGCGATGTCGATGCCGACGATGCCACGATTCTGGTAGCGCAGCGCTTTCTCGATCACGATAGCGTTGACCTCCGGCGTGAAGGTGCGGTCCATCATCAGGATGAGGCCGGCGCGCGCCTGCGGATATTCGAGTAGCGCGCGGTCCTGCCCACGCAGCGCGGCAGAGATGATGTGGTCGAGGTCGCGCTCGCCGCCACGGTTGCGCTTGAGCGGGTTGAAGCGCAGCTCCAGCGTCGTGATATTGCAGCGGCGATACGCCCCACCGATGATCTCGTAGACCGACCGCTCGATGGCCATCGGGCTGGACTGAATCAGCTCGGTCCAGCGGAAGATGAGGTCGTATTCTGCGAGGTTGTTGACCTTATCAGGGTGGCTGACGCTGATGAGTTCGACGAACTGCCAGTAGTCCTTGGTTGGAAGCCGGATGCCCGCCTGGTGCGCGATGCTCCACATGATCGCCGGGTCCACCGCGCCACCTACGTGCGAGTGCAGTTCGGTCAGTTCGGGTCGCTCGTCCAGGATGCTCGCCACACGCGCCGTCGCCACGCCACTCCTCCTACCGTCATTTCACAGATATTCCAGAGATTGTAGCATGCTCCTTTCCGAATGCGGAGAGCGTTAGGACGCCCACTTCTCCGTTTCCTCTGCATCGTGAGAATAGAATGCTGTTCGCGGCTGCGCGCTCACGCGGGATAGTGCATGGACTGGTAAGGGAGGGAGACGCTTGACGACGCATCGGTTACATCCTATGGCTGCGCCGCTCGCGCCCTTTGTTGACAGCGTCTGGCTGTATGATGGGACGCCGCCTGCGCACGCGGTCGAGCGTCGCCTGCCCGATGGCATGCTCTCGCTGATCTTCAACCTGCGCGACGATGAGATATGCCTCTATGCGCCGCACAATCCAGCGCAGGTTCAGCGGTATCCCGGCGCGCTGCTCACAGGAGCGCGCTCGTCGTTCGCACTGCTGGATACGGCGACCACTACATCAGTCATCGGCATCCAGTTCAAGCCGGGCGGCGCATCGGCTTTTCTGCCCTGGCCCGTTGACGAGATTCAGGAGAGCGAGTTATCGCTCAATCTGGTGTGGGGAACGGAAGCGTTGGACCTGCGAGAGCGCTTGAGCGTGGAGACCTTGCCTGCGTGCCAGTTTCACCTCGTCGAACAATTTCTGCTGGCGCGCCTCGATCTGAACCGTGCGCCGCATCCAGCGGTAGCGTTTGCCATCAGCCAGCTTCAGAGGGCGCAACTTCCCAGTATCGCCGAGGTAAGCGATCAACTCGCGCTGAGTCGCACACGCTTGAATCAACTGTTTCGCGCGGCGGTCGGACTGACGCCGAAACAGTATCAGCGAGTAGGGCGCTTTCAGAAAGTGCTGCGCCTACTCGAAGATGGCGCTGTTCATTTGGGAGAACGCCAACGCTCAGTTCACTGGAGCGAGCTTGCTATCAGTTGTGGTTTCTACGACCAGGCGCATCTCACGCGCGAGTTTCACCTTTGCGCTGGCATGACGCCCGGCGCGTATCTCCGCCAGCGCGGCGAGCAGCGCAACCATGTTCCTGTTTCTGCCTGAGGCATTGTCAGTTTTTACAATACATCGCCATCGCCTCTGGCATACGCTGTCTGCGGCGGAATGTATCCGCCGAGTACGCAACATGCAGAAGGAATAGCAGATGAGCGCATCATACGTCCGGCAGGGGATGGCGACGGTCCGGCCCTATCTCTATGGTCACGCTGACCTCGTGGACTTTCTCGCACAGGTCTTCGGA
>DATAOM010000331.1:0-5525 GCA_036265775.1 Ktedonobacterales bacterium
AGCGCGCCAGCGAACGCCTCGGCAATGCCCGCGACGATGATAGCCTGGGTATTGCGCGTGCCACCCGCGACTGCGCTGACGACGCCCAGCGGCACGAGCAGGCCATCCAGCGAGCCGAAAACGAGCTGGCGGACGCGCCCCAGTTGCTCGATGCGTATGCGCTCGGCGAAGAGACGCTGTTTGACTGCCTGGGGGTCATGCGCCGAAGCGTCGGACTGTTCGTCTTCGCCGCTTGCAGGTAGTGCGGCGTCATGGCCCGCTACGGCTGAACGTCCATCCTCGCGCTCCTGCGTGTCACGCTCGTCCATGTTCTTGCACTCCTCGCATCGTATCTCCACAACCTCACGCTGATTCCCTCCAGCAAGGAGCGCGCTGGAAATCATCTGACGTTTGGCTGGTTGACTTATGTAGCATACACAATGTACGTCGCAGGTGCCTGCTTAGGATGACCTAACAATGGTGGGAGGAAGCGGCGCAACCCTATTGACATGAACCAGGGACGCTGCTAGCTTATGGTTGAGCAATGACTGCGACTGTATGATTCTGGCTGCGTCCCACAGAGAACTGTCTCGACCGCAAGACGGACATAAATTCTTCAGGAGGCTGCAATGGTGCGCTGCATGCGGTTATCCATCGCGTTGATCTGCTCGCTGTGCTTTGTCCTGCTGATGACGATGGGGGCCACGCCGCCTTCCCTGGCACCAAAACCAGCAGATGCCATGCCTCCGCTGACGATTCAGGGAGATCCCTACACCGGTGAGCTGCTCGGTGTGCGCGGTTTTGGCTTTCGCTCGCACGAGCCTGTGGTGATCTTTCTTGATGGCGTCGCTATTGGATCGACCACCGCCCGCCAGGCGATGGGCATCATTAACAGCGACCTGGGCTACATCCAGACAAACGTTCGCATTCCTGACAGCACGCTCAACGGCAATCGCATCTTGCAAGCCGCCGGACAGACGACCGGGCGCGTCTCCATGACGACGATCACAGTCAGATCAGACTGGTTGCAGTATGGGCGTACTCCCGCAGGCACGCACAACAACGCCTCAGAAACGACGATCTCGACAGCCAACGTGGCGCAGCTTGCGCCATATTGGACCTTTATGAGCGTTGACGCTGACTACAACTCGATCATAGCCGCCCATGGCAAGGTCTATGTCACAAACAACGGAACCGTGACAAATGTTCTCACAGAGGTTGGGAACCATCCTGCAGATGGCAGAGGTGGATCCTTAGAGGGTGTTATGAACCAACATCGCGAGCCGCGTAGAATAGGGGCATGAACAGACCCCACCGACGCCCCTATCCCAGCGATGTCAGTGATGAAGAATGGGAGTTCGTGGCTCCCTATCTGAGCTTGTTGCCCCAAACAGCCGCGCAACGACGGCATGAGCTGCGTGAGGTGTTCAACGCCCTGCGGTGGATGGTGCGCGCGGGCGCGCCCTGGCGGCTGCTGCCGGTCCACTTTCCGCCGTGGGAGGCGGTCTATCAACAGACGCGCCGCTGGATTGCGGCGGGCTGCTTCGAGGCCATCGTGCAGGATCTGCGCCTCCTCGTGCGCGCCGCGGCTGGACGCCGCCCGCAGCCCAGTGTCGCCAGCGTGGACAGTCGCACGCTGCGCTCGACGGTGGAGAGTGGGCAGCGCGCCGGCGTAGACGGGAATAAACGCGTCCGCGGCTCCAAGGTCCATGCGCTCGTCGACACCATGGGGACGCTGTTGGCGGTGGCAGTGACGCCTGCCAACGAGGCCGAGCGGCGGCAGATTGGCGCGTTGGCACAACGGGTGCAGGAGGTGACGGGAGCGTCCGTTGAGCTGGTCTACGCCGATGCGGCCTACACCGGCGCGGAGACGGCGGCAGCGGCGCAGCAGCAGGGCATGCGCTTGGTCGTGGTCCAGCGTCCCGAAGGCAGCCACGGTTTTGTCCTTCTTCCCAAAAGATGGGTGGTCGAGCGCAGCTTCGCGTGGGTGAGCCGCTTCCGCCGCCTGGCGCGCGACTACGAGCGCCTTCCCGCGACCCTGGCCGGTCTGCATTTTGCTGCCTTCATCTGTCTCTTGCTCCCCAAACTGCTCAGCTTGATCGGCGGTTCATAACACCCTCTTACACTCACACACGCTTGACAGTCTCCAATTATTCAAGTAATCTGTTGACTAGTTGAATAGTTGCTGTATTTGGCCGTCGTCGGCAGCTACTGTCACCTCATTGAGGAGGAGTCACATGGACGCACAGCATCTCGGAGACCTCGACATTGAGGAGTTGCGCGAGGCGATTCAGCAGGAGTATGACCTCGTCGCACGCGAGCCTGAACGCGGGTTTCATTTTCACACGGGTCGTCCCCTGGCTCGCATGCTCGACTATGATGACGCCTGGCTGGAAGATGTCCCTGAGTCCACCATCGCCTCATTCGCCGGGACTGGCAATCCGTTTCGCCTTGGCGTCTTGGGCCAGAGAGAACACGTGGTGGACGTTGGCTCAGGCGCCGGCCTGGATAGCCTCATTGCCTCACAGATGGTCGGAGCGGATGGCCACGTGATTGGCGTCGATATGACCCCGGCGATGCTCGCACGAGCGCGCCAGGGCGCTGCAGACCTCCCCCTCCAGAACGTTGAGTTTCGCGACGGCTACGCCGAGGCGCTCCCCGTTCCAGACGGCTGGGCGGATGTCGTCATCTCGAATGGCGTCCTCAACCTGGCCCCAGACAAAGCGGCCGCGCTGGGCGAAATGCACCGCGCGCTCAAGCCCGGCGGGCGCTTGCAAATCGCCGATATCCTCGTCCAGAAGCCAATGCCGGCGAGCGCAAAGCGCAAGATTGACCTGTGGACTGGCTGAATTGCTGGGGCTCTGCAGGATGCGGAGCTTGAGGCCACGGTCGTGGCCGCCGGCTTTATCGACTTTGCGATCACCTGGCGCGCGGAGGTCTACGCCGACGCGCCGCAAGAAAGCAGCGCTGGGGACTTCGGCACGCTGGGTATCACCTTTTTCGCGCGGAAACCGCTGAATGAAGAGGAGCGCGAAGACTATTTCGCGAGGCAGGTGTGCGAGGTCCCTGCAAGCGTGGAGGAAGCGTAGTCCTCACTGGCGCGGCCACTGCGTGACGGGCCTCGCCCGAGGCATCGAGGAGTTCAACACGCTCACGACGAGGTAACACATGAGCCATCGCGAATTCAAAGATCAACTCTACGCGCAATTCGCGCGCATCGGCAAGGCGCTCGCCAGTCCGCAACGGCTCGAGTTGCTGGACCTGCTCGCGCAGGGTGAGCGCACGGTCGAGGATTTGGCGCGTGAGGCGGCGCTCTCTGTCGCCAACGCCTCGCAGCACCTCAAGATCCTTCGGCAGGCGCAGCTGGTGACAACGCGCAGAGAAGGTCTCTACGTCTACTGTCGCCTGAGTGATCCCTCGGTCTACGACCTCTGGCGCTCACTGCGCACGGTTGGCGAGCGTCAACTTTCTGAGATTGATCGCCTGGTTGACGTTTATATGCGTCATCCGCACCACCTGGAGCCCATCTCACGCGAGGTGCTAGCGACGCGCATGGCGCAGGGCGAGGTGGTGGTCGTCGATGTGCGTCCCACCTCGGAGTATCGTCAGGGCCACATTGCCCAGGCACGCTCCATTCCTGTGGATGAGCTGGAAGCGCGTCTGTCGGAGCTGCCAGCAACCCGAGAAATCGTGGCGTATTGTCGCGGGCCCTACTGCCTCTTCGCTGAAGAAGCAGTGGACATCTTGAGCGCCCACGGGTTCACCGCCACACGCTATGGCGAAGGCTATCCCGAGTGGGCGGCGGCGGGCCTGCCGACCGATCGCAGCGACCAGAACTGAGCAGCAGAGAAGGTGGTCAGCTACCGAGCGCAAGCGCCTGACATGAGCGCGGCCTCATTTCCGGCGTCCTGCAGCACGGCCTCGCAGAAAGAGCATCTCATGATCTTCCGCCAAATCCTGCATCCTGCCACAGGCTGCGCCTCGTACGTGTTTGGCTGTACCGGGAAACGAGCGTTCGCCGTCGTTGACCCGCACCATGAACACGTGGAAGAGTATCTGGCCATCGCTCAACTGGCGCAGTCGCCAATCGTGGCGATCATCGAGACACACGTCCAGGCCGACCATCTCTCGGGCGCGCCGGAGTTGGCCGCGCGCACCGGCGCGCCGGTCTACCTACACGAAGCAGCCGAGGTGACGTTCGCTCATCGCGCCCTGCACGATGGCGACGAGGTGGAGTTAGGGAATGATTTTCTCCGGGTGCTCCACACACCAGGGCACAGTCCTGATAGCATCTGCCTGCTGGTGGGTGATCGTACGCGCGGACCCAATCCCTGGTTTCTCCTCACTGGCGACACCCTCTTCGTCGGGGACGCTGGTCGCCCTGACCTGATAGCGGACTCGAGTACAGCCGAGACAGCGCCAACTGAAGTAACAACGGCGGTAGCGGCCGCCCAGGCACTCTATGACAGTCTGAGCAGGCTCCTGCGCTTGTCGGATGATCTGGAGATCTATCCTGCCCACTTCGCTGGCTCCGCCTGTGGGCGGTCGATGAGCGGAAAGCCCAGTTCAACACTGGGCTTCGAACGGCGCTATAACCCTGCGCTGACCCAGCCGACTCGCGAGGCGTTTGTGTCGTTCATGCTCACCGATCTGCCTGCGCCACCAGAACACCATCGGGCGATCAGAGCGGCGAACCTGCAGGGCTTGCAGGCGCTCGCTCCAGCATTCGTCGAGGGATAGCGTCATGCGCAGGGCACGAGCTTTGGCCAGGCGAGGCCAGTCGTCTGGCGGTGGCGCGCAGACGGTGGACGCCGTCGTGCGACCGCCCGTGCTCGGCCTGCGCGCCAATTTGAGCCAATTTCTGCTGCTCGTCCTCATCAATGCGTTTGTCGGCGCGATGGCGGGGCTGGAGCGCAGCGTCCTGCCATTATTGGGCGAGCAGACGTTTGCCTTGGCGTCGACCACCGCCACACTCTCCTTCATTGCGAGCTTTGGCGTCGTCAAGGCGCTGGCGAACCTCTTCGCGGGACGGCTGAGCGATCGAATCGGCCGCAAGGGGGTGCTCATCGCAGGATGGCTGGTCGCTTTGCCCATCCCATTCCTGATCATCGCGGCGCCCAACTGGGGCTGGGTCGTCTTCGCGAACGTCTTGCTCGGCGTCAACCAGGGGCTGTGCTGGTCCACGACGGTCATCATGAAGATCGACCTTGTGGGGCCAGAACGACGCGGACTCGCGATGGGCCTCAACGAGGCGGCGGGCTATGGCGCAGTGTCGCTCGCGGCCATACTCGCAGGGTACCTAGCCGCCAGCTATGGTCTGCGTGTGGCGCCCTACTTGCCTGGCATCGGCTTCGCGGTGGCGGGGATGGTGGTGTCGGCGCTGTGGGTGCGTGAGTCGCAGGGGTATGCGCGGCACGAGGCGAGGCTCGTTCAACCGACCCATCTCGAGCCAGCAAGAGACGCTGATCAAATCTCCCCTCAGAACAGCGCCCGGCAGACCGATGAGGGCTTGCCCTCGTTCAAGGCGATCTTCCTTTTTACGACCT
>DATAOM010000332.1:0-9781 GCA_036265775.1 Ktedonobacterales bacterium
GTCGCGGAGAAGACATCTTGCCCGACTCTCAACTGTTCCGGCAGACGGTAGAGCGTCTTCGCCGAGATGGCTTCGTCGCCAACAGGTACAGCCGGGAACGCCGCGCAAGCCGCCGCGACGCTGTTCTTACCGCAAACGCCACAGCTCGCGTTGACGGCAAAGGCGCGTGAGTAACCATCATCCTCTACACGTCGCGCTAGGCCAGAACTTGCGTTGGGCGCAATATCGAGGACATTGGGCGAGGGCAGCCCATCTTCGTCCAGCCCTGCGACGAGTGACATTACCTCGCCTCTATCGCGTAAGAGGCCCTCGGTATAGAGAAAGCCTGCCACCAGTTCCTCGTCGTGACCCGGCGTGCGCATGATGACCGCAAGCGACCGCGCATTACCTTGATCCTCGCGCAGGCGAACCTCCAGCGGCTCCTCGGCGACCAACTCATCGCTCGCCGTCTCGACCTTTGCTCCCCGCCAACGTGCGATCTCTGTGGTGATCTGGCGCAACGGGTCTTGCGCCGAGCGCGCGGGCGGCGTGTTCACGTGAGGAGAAATCTTCGCCATGCGCACGCCCCTTCGCGTTCAGGTTCGAGAAATCCAGACGCCTCTAGTATAGCCCGGTGCGCTGTCGAAAGCTCATCGCACGAGCGATTCATGCCCGGCCTGATGGACTCTACCTCTCAAGGGAGGCGCAACATCGGGTACTCGGCGCTGGCGTCGCGCAATAGGCTGCCATCGGCGACCATCTCTGCGATGACAGCTTCCAGCTTCTTGCGAGCGAGGCTGGCGAGCGCCCCGTACTGCTCCAGGCGCGTCGCCGTCTGGCTCACATCAATCGAGCCGCGCAGAATCTTGACCAGCCCACCAACGCCTACCTGATAGGGCAGGTCGCGCAGGCAAGCGAGGATAATCGCGCGTATTGACGCCTCATCGCGGCTCGCTGACGTACTTTTGGCGCTCGATCTGCGCTGAGGGCGTGGCGATGCGCCCGCGTGTGGCTGGCAATGATCGCAGAGGCCACACTTCCCGCCAGGGATTGTCTCGCCGAAGTAATCGGCCACGATCTGCTGGCGGCAGACGCGCGGGCGCGCGTTTACATACCCCTTGAGCGCCTCGATTTGCCGCGCGCGCCGCACGGCGAGATCATCCAGCATCGCTGGCAACGCCGTCTTCGCATCGGCTGGCGGCGACTGCAACTCCAAGAGCAGATCGCGGATGCCAGCGCGGTATTCGAGCCAGCCCGAGTCGCGCCACGTCAGGATGCGCTCTTCCAGTTCCGTGGGATACAGCCCCAATGTGGCTGCCACCGCGACGAGGTCGATATCCTGATACTGTTGCGGCCTGAGGCGCGCGGCTTGGAGAAACCGCTGAAAGGCGTCATGTTCGCCATGGCCCACTGGCGGCGAATCCAGGAGATAGACCGAGGGCGCGCGTGGCACGTCGGGATGGCGGCGCAGAAAGCTCGCGCGCTCCAATAGGCTTACCGCCACTCGCGCCTGCGCCTCGTCAAATGTCGCGGCATCCCGACCCGTCAGCGCATCGTTGATATCGCGTTCGAGGTCGGAGGCGACGACGCGGCCAAGTGGCGACCCAGGTGGAGCGCCTTGCCGGATGAGATTACGGGTGACGCTATAGACGACGCGCAGGTCTTCGATGCGTGGCTGGTCCTCGTTCAGATGCCGCGTCAAGCTGGAGAAGTCGCTCGGCGACGCGAAGAGGACGCAGCGCGACTGCTGGCCATCGCGTCCGGCGCGTCCAGACTCCTGTGCGTAGGCTTCGAGCGAGTTCGAGAGCTGATAGTGGACGATGAAGCGGATGTCGGGCTTATCAATGCCCATGCCAAAGGCGATGGTGGCGACGATGACGCGCGTCGCGCTGGACATAAAGGCGTTGTGCGTCTGCTCACGCGCAGAGCGGTCCATGCCGGCATGGTAGTGCGCGGCGGCGATGTGCGAGCGGTCGCGCAGAAAGCTCGCCACCTTCTCGGCGTTCTCGCGCGAGCGCACGTAGACGATGCCTGCGCCGGGTGTCTCGCGCACGATCTGGTCCAGCGCCCGCAGCCGGTCATCGGTATTCTTGACCTGGATGACTTCATACGCGAGATTCGGGCGGAAAACTCCGTAGTTGACGACGCGAAAGCTCCGCGCAAGCGTGTTGATAATGCTCTCGCGCACTTCTGGTGTGGCCGTGGCGGTCAACGCAAGCAACGTCGGAGCCGCGCCATCCTGTCCCAACTGATCGAGCGCGCTGCCGATGAAGAGGTAATCTGGGCGGAAGTCGTGCCCCCACAGGCTGACGCAGTGCGCCTCATCCACCGCGAAAAGGCTCACACCCGCGCGCCGCAGCGCATGCAGAAACGTCTGTTGCCGCAAACGTTCCGGGGCGGCGTAGACCAGCTTGTAGCGTCCCTGCGCGATGCCATCCAGTCGCCGCTCGATCTCCTCACGCTCAACTAGACTATTGATGACAGTCGCGCGGCGACGCAACGCTGGCGGCAGATGCTCCACCTGATCTTTCATCAGCGCGATGAGCGGTGAGATCAGTACCGTCAGTCCAGGCAGCAGGAGCGCCGGCAGTTGATAGCACAACGACTTGCCCGCGCCGGTGGGCAAGATCGCCAGGACATCCTCGCCTCGCAGAACGCTCTCGATGATCGCCGCTTGCCCCGGCAGGAAGCCGCTATGCCCAAACGATGTACGCAGCGTCTCAAGTAGTTCCGCCGATGGCTGCTCGTCGGAAAATGCTGTGGCGCTCGCCGTACTCGCTTGAGACACATTCCGAGATGGCTGAACACTGGCGAGCATGCGCTTCACACGGCGGCTCAACGTTGCGGCGTCATGGGCGTTGAGGAGCGCAAGGCGACCGCGTAGCTCTTGTATCCACGCTTCGTCGCCGATCTGCGTAGCGACCGCCAGCGCCTCGCGCACGGTTCCGCTTTCTGGCGCATCTTCATGGGCGGCGAAGACCTGCGCCACGAGTTGGCGAGCGCGTTCGGCTTCGCCCAGCGCCGCAAGGCAGCGCGCCATGCCGAGGTAGGCCGATTCATTTCCTGGGCGGCGAGCCAAGGCTATCGTGTAGGCGTCGTACGCATTCTGTGCGGCCCCTGTCGCCAGCAGCACGTCGCCGCGCGCTATCCATGCCGTCAGAAACTCTGCTTTTGCTTCGGCCAACTGCTCGGTCAACCGCAACGCCTCAGTTGTGCGTCCGGTGCGCAGATACACCTGCGCCAGCAGCGCATGGCCACTGATCGCCTGGCTGTGTCCCAGCCGCTCCTCCAAAATCGCCTCGGCGTCTTGCAAGTGATTCAGCGCGATCGCCAGCCGCGCAAGTTGATCGTAGAGACCGGCGACATACGGCATTTCGGCGCGCAGGATCACGTATATCTGCTCTGCGACTATCTGCGCTTGCGCATCTTCCTGCTGAGCCAGAAACAGGCCAATCGAGAGCGCTAGCTCATGCGGGATCTCAGCCAGCCGTTCCGCTGAGACCGCGCCATCGGTCCCGTTTAACTCTGCTATCAGGGTGGCGATCGCGTCAGAGGGTGGAGTAGTCAACCGTGACCTCGTAATCTGGAATTGTATGCACACCTACCGCCAGTGGCCAGCGCCGCCCATGCAGCTCGCGTGTCAGGCCCAGCGCCAGCCAGATCGCGCATTCACCGACCCCCAACGCCTGCCGCAGTTCCTGATTCGTAAGCGAGAGTGTGCGAATCTGGTGATCTGCTGCTGATGCGCCTTCTTTGGCAAGCAGCGCCCGCCCGAATGCACGCCACTTCAAGTCAGTGCAGGGCAGCGATGACGTTTCAGGTGGCTGGCCGTCAAATGACAGACGCGCCTCATACTTTCCGACATATTCGTCATGCAAGAAAGTCGCAGTGAGATCATCAGCCACGCAACCGCCGAGCGAACGATCATGGCCAGACCAGATGCTCTCTGGCGCCGCCGATGCTGCCTGCAACAGCGCGAGCCGTTCACTCTCATCGAGCGTTCCAAGCAGTTGCGGGCGGTGGCGCGAAAAGTCGCAGATCCAATCCTCGACGAATGGCGGCTCCGGATGATGAGCGTCGAGCATAATTTCTACGATGTCGAATGGACGCATCACACGCCGCTCTCCCACCTGATTCGGATACGTGATGTCGCCCAGCGTCACCGTGCCGAACTCGCGCACTGGACGCACCCACACCGACGGCGCATCCTGCCGCACGCCAGCGATGCAGACGCCCGTGCGCATCGCGGTGACCGCCAGGATGACCAGCGCCGTCTTCATCCCTTGCCTCCCGCGTCATGTGCATGTTGCATGCGTTTCGCTCTATGTCCTTTGCTGGAAGCCCCTAATGTCAGATGGTGTATCTCAAGCCCTGGCTCAAGGCGCGCGAACGCCTCGGCCACCAACCGCCGGTGACAGTGTTCTGGCGTCGGCTCGGCGCAGAGCAGACACGGTCGCTCGAAACGCTCCTCAATTCCGCGCAGGATCTCGCGTAGCGGTCGTTCCGCCAGCATCTGGTCGAACTCAGGGACGTACTCCGACCACGGGAGACCCGCATGGTAGCGCTTGAGCAGGTCCGGTGTTGGGGCGAGGCGCTTCTCCTCCAGGTAACCAATACCCTGCGTCTCCAGGATGAATTCGAGGTCGTCACGTTTGGCGAATCCCGCGAGTTGCGACGTGTTGTTCTGGCGGATGTCCACCACACCGTCTATCTCCGCCTCGCGCAGCAGCGTCACGAACTGGCGCAGCGACTTCTGCGTGAAGCCGATGGTAGAGATGGTTCTCGTCTGCGTACGGCGATTCGCTACCATAAGGTCGCCTGCGCCTCCTGCTGGATGGTCCCGTCGGTGAGGATGTGGCGCACCTGCCAGCCCTGCGCGCGGAGTGAGCGCGCCACCAGCCGCTCGCGGTGGCATTGCGCTGGATCGCCCTCGCTGCACATGAAGGAGGTGCGCCGTTCACGAGCGAGGTCGGCAAGGCGCGCGATGCCCTCCTGATACAGCGGCGTCGCGGCGATAGCATCATAATCTGGCAACCCATGTGGCCCACGCAAGGTGGGATCGTCCGGCTTGCCTCCCAGTTCGCGGCCAAGAAAGAGATAGGCGACGCCATCCGCCTGTACACTGTGCGCCAGGGCGTCGCGCGAGAACTGCGGCCAGTGGCGGCTATAGGGCGCCGTGCGCACATCTACGAGCAGCTCGATCTCGTGCGCGCGCAGCAGTTCCAGGAAGCGCTCGATGGACATATTGCTATGCCCGATCGTCCAGATGACGCCGGGCGAGGTTTGGGCGTCCTGCGCTGACGGCTCCACGTGGCGAACTCCTGCAATGCCTCAATCATGACGGCGCGCGCTTGCATCATAACCAGCGCACGCCATAAACGCAAGTGCGTAGAACACGGTCAAGTCGTATGGCTGCGGTGACTTCTATTCTTGCGGGAGGGTGTAGCGGTGGATGGTCACACGTGTCGCCTTGGTGTCGTGCGGCCAGACGCGCTCGTAATCATTCGATTCATCGCGCCAGCCGCGCTTCGCCGCTGCTTGCGTGAAGGCGAGCGAGACACGCCGCCCCGGCTCCGCCAGCCAGAATGCGCCGCCGGGCGCCAACAGCCGTGGGACCAGCTCGAGCAGCGGCGCGATATCCTCTGGCTCGTAGAGCACATCGGCGGCGAGGACGAGCGCAAACGGACCCGCCGCGACACATGCTTCCTGTCCCGCCGCGCTGCGCCAGTCGAGCAGCAACGGATGCGATCGCCTTCTGGTGTTGCGGAGTGTGTTATAGCGGCAGAATGCCAGCGCCTCGGTGAAGCAGTCCGCCGTCCAGAGCGCCGCGCCCACATGAAGCGCTGCCACCGCCGTCACACCAAGCCCGCAGCCCAGTTCCAGTGTCCGCCCCGATCTAACGATCTCCGGCTCCGCCAATAGCGCTTCGGCCAGCGCCATCCCGCTCGGCCAGAGCAGCGCCCAATACGGCATATGCGCGCCGGAGAGGACCGCGCGTTGAGCGTCTCGCGCCGCGCCAGCGCCTGTCACGCCACGCCGTTGCTTGCCGGCCTGAATCGCCGCCATCTGGTCGAGTGGGCCATCGGGATCGGCGGGCAATGTGATGAGCACAGGCTCCGCAAGGCCAGCCAGCGGTACAGGCAACTCATGTAGCGGGTAGCGACCCTGGAGCTGGCGGCGCAGGCGTAGCAAAGTAGACGAGAGCGCCGCATCGGCGTCATCAGCGCCTGGATTCATCGGATTGCTTTCTTTCGCGGACTCGTATCGTGCGAGATACTCAGGAGATGGAGCGGGCAAGCGCAGGCAGCGCGACGGCGAAGACGCTCCCACGTCCAGGCTCGCTCTCCTGCAGCCAGACATCGCCGCCCATCGCGCGAGCGAGTTGACGGCAGATGTAAAGACCAAGCCCAGCGCCACGCGTCTGGCTGAGCCGTGCGCCGTCCAGCCGTGAGAAACGCCCGAAGAGCCGCGCCCGCTCGTTTTCTGGCACGCCGATGCCCTGGTCGCTCACCGTCAGTACAAGATAGGGGCGGGTCTCCGCTACTTCCAGCAGCGCGCGTGCTGGCTGGCAGGCCCCTCGCGTGGGATCGAGCGAAGCCTCCTCGTCGTCGGTGATCACGATGGGCAGCGTGACGGTTGGGCCATCTACGAAGCGTTCCGGCGCGTCGGTTAGCGTCTCGCCGCTGAGGTCGTGCAGCAGCGCCTCAACCGGCGCTCGGCTGGCGAGACCGAAGGGAGCGGGTCCGCACCACACCGTGATCGCGCCTCCCGGCGGACTATACTTGATCGCGTTGCTGACGAGATTGTCGAGCACCTCTTTGAGGCGACCAAGATCGGCCTGTGCGACCAAGCCTGCAGGAACCTCCGCCAGCAACGCATGCTGTGTTCCCTGCGCTGCCTCCAGATCGCCAAAGGAGCGCAGCACGCGCTCCACAATTGGCGCGAGCCGCACAGGCCCAGTGTGCAGGTCCAAGCGTCCGCTATCCAGGCGCGCCGTCTGCAGGAGCCGCTCGGCGATCTCGGCCAGCTCCCGCGCAGAATCCGCCGCGTGTCCCGCGAACTCCTGCGCCAGCGGATCGGCTTGCATCGCCGGAAGATCGAGCAGCAACTCAAGGAAGCCCTGCACACCCGTCAGCGGCGTGCGCAATTCATGCGAGGCCGTGGCGATGAAGTCGTCCTTGAGCCGGTCGAGGTCGCGCTGCTTGCGATACGCTCGCTCCAGTTCGACGTAGGCGCGCGCATTCTCGGCGGCCTGCGCCGCCTGCACGGCGAATAGGTCCAGCAGCCGCAGATCCTCGTCGGTGAAGGTGCGTCGCTCGCCGTCATCGAGCACATCCAGCACCCCAATGACCCGCCCATGCGCGACCAGTGGCGCCGCCATGATCGCCGTGAACGGCTCGTCGTCGTAGATCGCGGCGCGGAACGGATAGGCGCGGTAGTCATCCACGATCACGCCACGGCCCGTGCGCGCGACCTGCCCGGCGATGCCCGCGCCAACCGAGACACGGCTGCCAGTGTAGTCACCGCGTAGTCCCTGACATACGCTGACTTCGAGTGTATCGCTGGCGGCGTCGAGGGCGTAGATTGCGCCCGCGCGCGCCGAGAGGAGCTCGATGGAGCGGCGTAACAGATCGGCCAGCACATCGCGGGGATCGGCGCCAAGCTGGCTGGCGACTGCGAGCGAGGTCGCATGCAGCGCCGTCATCTGGCGTACCCGCTCCCGCGCGAGGTCACCCGATTCCTGCGCGCGCTGGCGCGCCTCCACCTGGCGGGTCACTTCAACGGCCGCGACGAGCGCGCCGCCCGCCGCTCCAACGCCGACCAGCGGCGAGGTCGTCACGTTCCAGTAGGTCATGCGTCCGGCGCGATGCATAGGTAGCTCGACCATCGCCTGCGGCTCATCGCCCGCATATGCCGCGTCCAGGCGCAGCGTTGTGGCGATGGCTTCGGCACGGTCGCCAACAACCTCGGCCAGCCGTTTACCGGCGAACGCCGCGTCGCTCTCGACGCCGAGCAGATCTGCGAAGGCTGGATTCGCCAGCGCCAGCAGATACTCGCGTCCGGTAACCAGCGCCATCGCCACCGGCGCATGCCGCACCACCGTCTGCGCCAGCGCATCCTGGCTGCGCGAGAACACCAGCAGGCGGTCGCGATCGGCGGAAAGCGCGGCGAGGTCGCTCAATTCGACGATGGCGGCGAGTTGCCGCGCATTGAGTGAGGCCGCCGTTCCCACCGCCAGCACACCGAGGAACTTGCCGCGCGCGCGCAACGGATACGCCGCAAGCGTGGCGAGCGAGGTCTCAGCGCCTGTGAAGGTCGCCGTCCATTCACGCGCCAATGGATGCTCTCCCAGCTGGTGAAGGATGATAGGCTGACGTGTCGCCACGATCTCCTCGATGAGGGGATCCAGGTGAAAACCACTATAGCCCGGCTCGCTCTCCATCGCCTGCCGCAACTCGGCGGGGAAACCAGCCTGCGCCCGCAGGCGCAGCGACGGCGAAAGCTCTACCCCGCCAACGCGGCTGGCGTTGCCTGTCCATGGTGTCGGCTGGACGATCCAGAGCTTGACGATGGCAGGAGCGAGGGTCAGCGCGAGGGTCTCCACCAATCCCTGCCCGGCGCTCTCCAGCGTGCCATCCAGCAGCGCCTTGCGGATCGTCGGGGCTGCCAGCAGCAGCGCGTCCGGCAAGGCGAAGAGTGTCTGGCGCTCTGGCAGCGCCCGCTCCGTCAGCCCGAGGATGCCGCTCTCCCGTCGTCGCCCTCCAGCGGAATTGCGCCGCACGCGCGGGGGCAGTTGCGGCGTGACGATGGTCGTCTCACTCACCGCCTGCGGCGCGGGAGCAGCTTTAGGCGCGCGCTTCCGTCGCGGAGCAGGAGTGGGTGGCGCCGAGAAGTCAGCAGAGTCAGTTTGCGGCGTCACGGTCTCTGGCGCCTTGGCGCGCGGCTTGCGCGCACGGCGAGGCGCGCTAGAGAGCGCGTCGCCTGAGTCCGTTCTGGCGTTCCCTGACGTGATGGCTGGCGTGAGCGTGGCTGTCTCTGCTTCGGCGGTCATCGCGATACTGTATTCCTGCCGCTACATGGTTGATAGAGCGCTTGACGCGCCCATGCCTATTCTATCCAACCCGACGGCGGCGCGTCTTGCTTGTAGGAGCCTTTCCAGCAGCGACGTTTGACAAGGTAAGCGGGTCACATCCACACGACTGGCGCATGGCCTCGAATAGCCTGAAGGTTGGCGGATGCGATAGAATACACATCTGGCGATGGCCGTCTCGCCCAGCGCCCCGTGTCGCGCCCTATCATACGTCATGTTACTTCATGCGCGGCGCGTGTCATTGCGTGTACAGCGCTTACTCCTGCCAGGAAAGGGAGCGAATCTATGGCCGACGCCGTCTCTGAGCGCGCGACATCGAAGAAGAAGCACGGCAGCGCGCCGCAACCCTCCGCCACCGACCTCTATAATGTCGATAGCCTCCTGACCGAGGACGAGCGCCTCGTGCGCGACACTGTGCGCACGTTCGTCCGCGAGCGCGTACTACCCATCATCGGCGAGCACTTTGAGGCTGGGACGTTCCCGCGCGACCTGATTCCGGAGATCGCCGAGCTTGGCCTGCTGGGGATGCATCTCGAAGGCTACGGCTGTGCGGGACTGAATGCTGTCTCGTATGGCCTCGCCTGCCAGGAGCTGGAGTACGGCGACAGTGGTGCGCGCTCCTTCGTCTCGGTGCAAGGCTCGCTGGCGATGTTCCCGATCCACGCCTTTGGCTCCGAAGAGCAGAAGCAGCGCTGGCTGCCGAAGATGGCG
>DATAOM010000333.1:0-7235 GCA_036265775.1 Ktedonobacterales bacterium
CGCAGCCAGCTCCACAGGAGCGCCATATCCCTGAGCCGCCGAAAGGTGAGGCCGTCGCGGCGTCCTACGCTGAGGCGGCGACGTGGTCCACCTCCTCCACACTCGAACTCGGCGAGGCGCAGGGCAGCATCGCGGCGGTGCTGGCGCTGCTCTGCGTGATGGTCAGCCTCCTGGGCGCGTTCGCTCCGTTCCTGCTGGCGCTCTGCCTCGTCGGCCTGGCGCTCGCGCATGGCGTCCTGGGGTTCAGCGTGGTCCTGCGGCTTGTTGGGGCGCGCGGAGCGGCCTGGCTGCAATCGCGCACGTGGCTGCGCTGGATTCCCTGGCGTGGCAGCCCCGCGCCCCACGACTTCCGGCTGATCGCGCTGATCGCCCTGGCGCTAGGCTACCTCTGGCTGCTCGCCATCGTCGTTCAGGGCATACTGCTCCTGCGCGCCTGGCTTTGATCCTACTTTCCAGTATTCCCGGCGCGCGAATTCGCCAGATATCCTGAGCGGTCGTATAGTATGTGCGCGTGTAGGGCGCAGTGGCGAATCTTCGCCTAATAACGATGGCAAGGCATTCTGGTAATGGCGCAGGTCGGACAACGTGACACGTCTCTCGACGCGCGTCGGGGCATAGCGAGCAGGTTCATCCCTCTTGGCGCGCGCATGCGTGAGCGGCTTCCCGACTGGCTGAGCCACTGGGAATTGTGGCTGGCGCTGCTCCTTGGAGGCTGGCTGCGGCTGTTTGCGCTCGACCGCACGTCCTGGCTCGACGATCAGACGCAACTTTTGGATATGGCGCGTACCGCGATTCTGCGTGGGATGATTCCTGTAACCGGTATCCCTTCCTCTGTCGGCTTCCTCAATTCCCCCATCAGCATCTACTTGCTGCTGCCCATCGCCGCCTTTACCGCGAATCCCCTGCCACAGACGATTGCGCTGGCGCTCTTGAATGTCGTCGGCGTGGCAATCTGCTATGTGGCGGCGCTGCGTGGCTTTGGGCGCGGTGTCGCCCTCTGGAGCGCGCTCTTCTTCGCCGTCTGCCCGGCCTCCGTCTGGTACAGCCGCTTCCTCTGGCAGCAAAACTTCATCGCGCCGCTGCTCGGCCTCTGGGCGCTGACACTCTTCGCCGCCGTAAAGACCAGCGGGCGGCGCTGGTTCGTCGCGCACATCTTGCTACTACTGGTCTGTATCCTGCTCCATCCCACCGTCGCCTACCTCATCCCCGTGACCTTGATTGCGCTCTGGCTCTCGCCCCATCGCCCCAGATTGCGCGAGTATGCCCTGGCCGCCTTTGGCGCCCTGCTCCTCTTGCTGCCAACGCTGCTTTGGGAACTGCAGAGTGGCTGGTCTGACGTTCTCGTGCTGGCGAGTTCGGCGCAAAGAAGCTCGCGCTATGACGGCGAGGTGGCTGTCGCGCTCTTCAACGTGCTTGGCGCGCCAGGCCCACAGACGCTGGGCGCTGGCACACCATTCAACCAGCTCATGCCGCTCTTCAACGTCCTCATAGCGCTGACGGTGGCGCTCTTCGTCGTCGGCTGGCTGTTGCTGACATTGCGGCTCTGGCGCAGGGTGCGCGGCGCGTGGCGGCCAGCGCCATCACGCACGGCGACATGGCGAGATCGTGGGGCCTGGGTGGGCGCGATCACCAGCGACGTGCGCAGCGACGAAGCGTGGCGACTCTCCCTCGTGCTCTGGCTTTGGGTCACTATCCCGCCTGTTGCCATGATCCGCCACTCGGTCACCATCTTCCCCCACTACCTGATCGTGCTCTATCCAGGAATCTTCCTCGTCATCGGCCTCGGCGCCGCCTGGATCTTTTCCCGGGCGCGCGGCGCTATACGATCCGTTCAAACCAGCCAGCAAAGCCCACGCCCGGTCATGTTCGCCCGAGTAGGTCTCCGCGCCGCGCCTGTCGCGCTGCTAATCGCGCTGCTCGGTGGCCTCACGCTCCAGTCCGCGCTGCACACCACCAGCGTCACATCGCCGCAATACTCCGTCACCGAGGGGTACGGTTACCCGTTAAATACCATGCTCGGCGCGGTGGACGCGCTCAACGCGCTACAACGAAGCCAAGGGATCGCCAATGTTGACATTATTGACATCATCGGGGCGACACCCCCGCCGGGCTTCTACAACGATCTCGCCACGCTCCTGCGCGATGAGCGCTCGACCCGCTCGATGCTGGACAGCGCGTGCCTGCGGTTGCCGGGAACGGGCGAGTCGCTGATCGTCGCGGAGAAGGCCAACGTCCCGGCGGCGCAACTCCTCGTCTCGCTGCCAAACGCGACCAAGATTGGCTCGCTTCCCCTGCGCGAAGGCGTCCCAGCCGCGGTCTACCGCGTGAAACCGCTCTCCGGCGTGCTTCCCGGCGAGACAGAGGTCGGCGGCGTGACGTTCGGCGGGGCAGACCAGCCCGCGCTCCGGCTGGAGGGATTTCAGCGCGTCGCGCCCAATCTCGTGCGCCTGCGCTGGACCGTCCTCACCTCCACCGTCTCAACGCGTCCGCTGTTGAACTATCACATTCAGGCAGCAATTGGAGCGCCCAACAGATCGCCTGCGCAAAAGGGAACCAGTTGCAGCGCGGTACGCTGGGCGGCGGGAGATACGCTCGTCACCTGGGTTCCGGTCCAGGCTGGCGATGCGACGCCGCCGCTCCAGGTGACGGCGCAGCGCCTAGATTATCCAGTCTTCCATGCGGCAGGATTGACCTGGTTCGCTGGCCGCCCGCGCGCTATTTCTACCGCCAAACTTGCCACGCCGGGCGGACCTTACATCCTGCCCGGCGCCTGATCGCCGCTAGAGCGTGATCCAGTAGCGCGAGATGCGCGCCTCGACCAGCGCGGAGTAGCCCTCGCTCGCCAGGACGCCGCCGTTCTTCTCGATGACACGCGCCGACCCAATGTTGTCTGTGTCGCAGGTGACAAGAACACGATCCAGACCCAACGCGCGAGCATATTGCAGGGTCAGCGCGAGAATGCGCGTTCCGTTGCCGCGCCGCCGCTCAGACGGGCGAATACTGTAGCCGATGTGGCCGCCGGCATCCTCCAGCGCGGGCGTGAGCGAGTGCCGCAGGGCGCTGACGCCCACTACGGTCACGCCATTGGGGTCATGGCGTAAGAGCCAGTAGGCGCTCGACGGCACGATGCCTGGTTTGAGGCCCACTCCGCGCTCGTCGTCTTGCAGCCGCTGGACGAAGGCGGCGAAATCACTGCGAGCCAATTCCACGCCACTGCCAGCAGGAATCCTCGGCTCGCCCGCCGCCTCGAAGTCGTCGAGGAAGGCGAGATAGGCCGCCTCCCAGCGTGTCGCAGGCGCCGCTAGTTCCAGGCGCTCGCCATCCATGGTTTCCAGCCTTCCCGCGATAGAATGGGCGCTTAGTCTCCGCCCGGCACGAGATCTTCCTCGTTCGTGACGCCCGCCAGGACGGATAGGGGTTCCGCCGTCGAGTCAACCGTCAACTCGTCGCGTACGGTGCGCACGCCTGGCGTCTTCGCCGCGATCTCCCTGGCCCGCTTGCGCGCATCGTCTGAGCGCACAGCGCCGCGCAGCGCCGTCGCGCCCAGGCGCGGATAGACGCCGATGCGTTCGCGCCCCGTCACGGGATCACGGCCGAGCGCGCTGGCGACGGCGGCGGCCACGTCCATATCCGAATACAGGTCATTGTGCAACTCGTCGATGCCGGGAACCTGCCGCACGACATCCTCGATCAGGCGCTTGTTCAAATCGCTGGCGGTTGAGCCGCGCAGCCAGACCACGCCATCAATCGCCTGGATGTCCATGCCCGGCAGGTCGACGCGCAGCTTCGGCGTCCCCTCGATGGCGAGGCGCACATCCTCGCGCAACTCGTCGTCGGGACGATAGGCCGTCAGCCGCGCCGCCGTCTTTTCCGCGTTCTGCGCGCTGATCTGGCGTGTGTCTACCTGGGTCACGTAGCGCGCGGCAAGCGTCGCCTCGCCGCCAAGGCCGCGATCGACGATGATATGCCGCAGCGTGTGCGTGTCAGCATCCACAGTGACCTGCGCCACCTTGCCCGCCCGCGAGCCGTTGAGCGTGACCGCCGTGCCGCGCGTGATCACCGCGCCGTCAGGCTTATCCTTGCTCTGCGCCAGTTCCGCGCGTGTCAGCGACACGCCGATGTCGTCCTGGCGCGCCGAGACCACGCGATCAATCGGCGCCATGTGTGTTCCACCAAAGACGCCCAGCTTCACGCCGATGGCTGTGACCGTGTTGCTGGCGGGATCGAGCGCAACCCAGGCGAGCGAGCCAAGCTCGCCGTCGTCGGTGTGGACGGTGGCGCCGAGGCGAAATTTCTGTACAGCCGCAAAGGCGGTTCCAGCCGTAGACGTGGCTGCGCTCATAACAATTCTCCCTGGTGATCGCCCGTGGCAACAGACTCGAAAGCGTGTGGGCGCGGGTGGCGCGTATAAGTGGATGCCAGTGAGTGGGGCAGGCAGCGGTTGTCCTTGCGCCGGACGCACCGCGCCAATCTATCCAATCAACTCTAGCATGACCCCTGCTCGTTCGCAAGCCGTCTGGCCTCCTTGCACACAGCGTGATACGCTATGATGCGCCGATATTCAGGACGAACGAGATCAAAGATGAAGGGAACAACGCGAGTGGCGACGACCAGCGACGGGCAGGCAACGGCTGGCGCTGGTCTTTCGCGTGGCGCGGCGTTCGCCGCTCTGGCGCTGGCGAATGTGCTCTGGGCGGGAACCTACGCAGCGGGCAAGATCGCGCTGGGTGAGATCTCACCCGTCATGCTCAACGCCATCCGCTTTACCCTCGCCGCGCTGCTGCTCTCGCCAGTGCTCTTCCGCCAACGGACGCGCATTAGAACCATCCTGCGCAGCCGCCGCGACCTGCTGACGCTCGGCGTTCTGATCCTGTTGGGGTGGGTGCTCAACAAGCTATTCGAGTATATTGGGCTGGCGCTCTCGACCGCCTCCGACGTGGCGCTGCTGATCTCAACCGAGTCGCTCTTTACCGCCGCGCTCTCCTGGCTAATCCTACGCGAGCGCGTGACCCGGCTGGGCGTGGCGGCGCTGGGCGTAGGCATGTTCGGCGCGTATCTGGTCGTCGCGCGCGGGCTAATCCCGACACTCGGCGCCAGCGATGGGGTAAACAACGCCGCGCGTATCATTGGCGACCTCCTGGTGATGCTCGCGCTCTTCGTCGAGGCGTTGTACACCATTCGCGGCAAAACGGTCTTGAATCGCTGGCCGCCGCTGTTTTTCACGGCGCTGACGATCACTGGAAGTCTCGTGTTCTGGCTGCCAGTCGGCGCGGTGGCGGTCGCGCAGTCCGGCTGGCCCCAGCTATCGCCATCAGGCTGGCTCGGCGTCGGCTACATGGCTGTCATCTCGACCGTCGTGGCGTACTGGCTGTGGTTCCGCGGGTTGACGGTCTTCGAAGGGTCTGCCGCTGCGCCGCTGCTCTTCATCCAGCCACTGCTGGGGACGCTGCTGGCGGTGTGGCTGCTGGATGACCGCCTGACCTGGGCGACAGTCGCAGGCGGCGCGCTCATCCTGCTGAGTATGATATTGGTGCTGCGCGGTAGCGCGGGTGCGGCGGCGCCAGAGGCCGAGGCGGCGTTGGTTGAGCCATCTCCCTGAATCGCACACACAAGAGGCAAGACATGATGTACATCGGCGCGCTCCAGTTGACGTTGCGTATTCCATTGAGCGCCTCGCTCAAGGACAAGCGGCAGGTCGTGCAGTCCGTGTTGCAGCGCGTGCGCAACAAGTTCGAGGTCGCGGCGGCGGAGATAGCGACGCTGGAGAGCTGGCAGGTAGCGACCATCGGCGTCTCCTGTGTGAGCAACAGCGCGCGCCATGCCGAGGAAGTCCTGGAGCATGTGCGGCGCTACATCGAGGAGACGCGACCGGACGTGGAGGTGACCGACGAGCAGCTCGAAGTCGTCACGATGGACTGGTGAGCGCGTGAGGATAAGCGATGAGTGAGCAGAAAGAGGGGCGTCCTGCGCTCTTCGTCGATCTGGATAACACTGTGCGCGAGACGCTAACCGGACGCGCGCACCCCATCTGGCCGGAGGATCAGACCCTGCGTCCAGGCGCGCTGGAACGGCTGGAGGAATATCGCGCGCGTGGCTACGCCATCGTCGGCGTGACCAATCAGGGCGGCGTCGCCTTCGGCACGCTCTCGGAGCAGGATGTCGTCGAGATCAACCAGTATCTGCAGGAGCGGCTGGCCCCCGGCGTCTTCGACCTCATTCTCTACTGCCCGCATCATCCCCACGGCTACATTCGCGCCTACACACGCGACGCCGCATGTCGCAAACCGCGCCCTGGTATGGCCTATGAGGCGCGCGATCGGCTGGGGCTGGATCTGGGCGCCTCGCTGATGGTCGGCGACATGGAGGTGGACCGCCTCTTCGCGGAGAACGCGGGTATCCCCGTCTTCTACTGGGCGCACGAGTTCTTTTGAGCGCATGGCTGTCTTTTCTTCACCTGGATACGACCCACGCCTCGCGCCGACGCGAAGGAGATGCCACAATGAAGCTCTATCAGTTTGGGCCACAAGTTGGCAGACCGATCACCGCCTTCGACAGTGTCAACGTGGTCATCACGCCGATCCAGCGCGCGCCAGGCCAGGTACAGATCGGCTGTTTCCACATCGGGCCACAGGGACGCGTCGGCTACCACCAGGCGGTCGGACCGCAACTCTTCCTTGTCATGCAGGGGAGTGGATGGGTGCGCGACGCCAGCGATGAGCGCACGCCGATCTCCGCCGGAATGGCCGCCTTCTGGAGCGACGGCGAGTGGCACGAGTCTGGCTCAGAATCTGGGATGGCCGTCATCGTGATCGAGGGCGAGACGCTCGACCCCGCGCAGTATCTGACGGAGGCGCGGGAAGCGTGACAGTTCTGGATCGCGGCGATGGCGAAGCGCGCCCCTATGCTTCAGGGTCAGCGCCGGCGCCAGATGCGGCGCGTTCCGGAATAAGCCGTCTGCGCCGCCGCCAGACGACGATCACGGCGAGGATAAATGCGACGGCGATGATCGTGCCGGCGATTCCGATCATATGCACGACGCGTCCAAGCAGCGGCAGGTTGTTGCCGAGGACGAAACCAAGCGTGCCATAGATGATCGCCCAAGTCATCCCGCCAAGCGCGTTCCAGAACATGAACGGGCGCCAGGGCATCTGGTTGACCCCCGCAAGGAAGGCCGCCCATGCCCGCAATACCACGATAAAGCGCCCCAGGAAGACGGTCTTATCGCCATGCTGCGC
>DATAOM010000334.1:0-6486 GCA_036265775.1 Ktedonobacterales bacterium
CTGCCGGGTTGGCAGGGCGACCACGCGGCCGGTGAGGGTCGCGGGATCGAGGCGGAGCCAGGCTGGCACGCCCTTCTGCGAGAGCAGGAGCGCGCGCGTCTTGAAATATTCCGTATTGCGGCTGGCGGGACGCACGGAGACCTCGTCACCCGGCTTGAGAATCGCTGAGGCGATGTCGGTCTTGCGTCCATTCACCTGAAAATGCCCATGATTGACAAGCTGGCGCGCCTGCGCGCGTGAGTCGCCAAAGCCCATGCGATAGACGACGTTATCGAGGCGCATCTCCAGGAGTTGCAGCATGTTGTCGCTGGTCTTGCCGGGGCGGCGCGCGGCGATATCAAAGTAGCGGCGGAACTGGCGCTCCAGCATGCCGTAGGTGCGGCGCACCTTCTGCTTTTCGCGCAACTGCATGGCGTAGCCGGTCTGCTTGCGCGCGCGCGCCTGGCCGTGCTGTCCGGGGCGGGTGTTACGCCGCTCGACGGGGCATTTTGGACTCAGGCACTTGTCGCCCTTGAGAAAGAGCTTGGTACCCTCGCGCCGGCAGAGCCGGCAGACGGGGCCTGTATATCGAGCCATAGGTTCTGTATCGTCCTCCTGCGGATCGTGTGAGATGGAGCGAGACGTGTGTCTCCTAATCGCTCACTTACCTTCTGTGTCGTCGCCGCGAGACCCGCTTCCGTTCCCCACCTTGCTCTTCCTGAACGCGCCAGCCGCAGCGCGTCATGAATCGCCAGTTAGGTCAGTCGCCGTCTCGCCTCAGTTGTCAGATGAATCCTCTATGATTTCACGCCATGCGCGCGGGTGCGGAATACCGAGCCGGTGGTGGGCTACACACCGCCGCTCGTACCGCCCAGGACGTAAGGCAGTCCCTTGTCCGCGCAGTCGCGCTCCATCGCAAAAAGTCAAAAACGCTAGACGCGCCGTCGCTTCGGCGGGCGGCACCCGTTATGCGGGATCGGCGTCACATCGGTGATCGAGACCACCTGCATGCCCGCCTGGGCCAGCGCGCGGATCGCCGCCTCGCGTCCCGAGCCAGGGCCACGCACGTAGACCTCGATCTGACGCACGCCATGCTCCATCGCCTTCTTCGCCGCGACATCCGCCGCCACCTGCGCCGCGTACGGCGTGCTCTTGCGCGAACCCTTGAAGTTCTGCGCGCCAGCGCTGCTCCAGGAGAGCGCGTTGCCGTTGGGGTCGGTAATGGTGATCATCGTGTTGTTGAAAGTCGCGCGAATGTGGGCCATGCCCCGTGGCACCGACTTGCGCTCGCGCCGCCGTTGCCGTCCCGGACCTCGCCGGGGCGCCTTCTCCGCCATGCTTGCCCATTCCTCCTGAAATGACCGCCCACGCTATTACGCGAGCCTCGCGCGCCACCACATCAGCAGCGCGCCGCAACGTTTAGCTACTCCCGCTACTTCTTCGCAGCGGCCTTCTTGCGCCCGGCTACCGTCTTGCGCGCGCCACGCTTGGTGCGGGCGTTCGTGCGTGTACGCTGGCCATGCACTGGCAGCCCACGGCGATGCCGAATGCCGCGGTAGCAGTTGATCTCCATCAGCCGCTTGATGTTCATGTCCACCTCGCGGCGCAGGTCACCCTCCACCTTGAGGCGCCGATCGATGTACTCGCGCAGGCGCGCGACCTCATCTTCGCTCAGGTCCTTGACGCGCGTGTCAGGATTGACCCGTGTCGCCGTCAGGAGCGCCTTGCTGATGCTCGGTCCGATGCCATAGATGTACGTGAGCGCCACTTCCACGCGCTTCTCGCGGGGAATATCTACCCCAGCGATTCTGGCCATGCGCCAGGTCCTCCTCGCTCGACTTCACAACTTCTTCGACGGTTGCTAGAGAAAACGCCTGCCCAGCCGATCGTCTTTCGACCGCTGGGCGAGGCATGTACGACGTTCTTATCCCTGCCGCTGCTTGTGCTTGGGATCCTTGCTACAGATCACCATCACGACGCCGTGACGGCGGATCACCTTGCAATGCTCGCAGCGCGGCTTCACCGACGCACGCACCTTCACGACTTGCCTCCTCAGACCACGCTGACGTTGAACAGTTCAATCGGATAAACACGAAGGATGGGGAACGACGCTGGGAAGCGCCCTCCCGTCCAGAGAATGGATATTATTCACCAGGCGCGTGAACCGAGTAACCCCGCGATGACAGCCTATTTAGGAAGCGCATAGTTCTCTGAAATGGTTCAGCCCAAGGTTAGAGCGAGCCAGACAGACAACTGGCCACAGAACTGGCCCATTGGACCATCGCCAATGGCGTCTTCTGTGGCGCTACACCGCGCATCCCCAGCAGAGCGTCGCGAGTGAATACCCGCTAACCGCGCACGCGCCAGGTAATGCGCCCCTTGGTGAGATCGTAAGGTGAGAGTTCGACACGCACCCGGTCCCCCTCGACGATGCGCACGAAATTGAGGCGCACCTTGCCGGAGAGATGGGCCAGTACGGTGCGACCGCCCTCCAGCGCCACGCGGAACATCGCGTTCGGCAGCGCCTCGGTCACTACGCCTTCGACCTCAATGGCGTCACGCTTGGCCATACAGTCCTTTCGCCCAATATTCCAGTCGCGCGCACACACAGAGCGTCCCGCCAGAGGCAGGTCTTTCAGCTAGAAAGGAAGGGCGTGCGACCGAACATCCAAGCCACCCACATGCGCAGGGGCAGCCAACTTCAGAGTATATCATAGCATCGCCAGTTCCGCAACTGGCAGGTTGCGGCGCCAACGTAGGAAAAATGGAAGTCGCCTGCGTGGAGCGCAACCACGATATTGTATCACTCTACGCAAGCGGCCTGCGCGCATTTTTGCAAGCAAGATCGCCGGGCGCTCATGATATACTCGAGGCGCTATACCTCACGGCATCCTGACGCCGGATATCCCTTACCCTCAATCCCCTCACACGATGAAGTGGAGCGTCCCGCTATGAAGTCACGCAGGCCATCGCAGCCCAAGTTCGCCACTCGCGCCATCCACGCCGGGCAGGCCCCTGACCCCAGCACCGGCGCCACGATGACGCCGATCTTCCAGACCTCTACCTATACGCAGGCAGGGCTGGAGGACCACAAGGGCTTTGAATACTCGCGCACCGGCAACCCCACACGCGCCGCTCTGGAGGACTGCCTCGCCTCACTCGAAAACGCCACCTACGGGCTGGCCTTCGGCAGCGGCATGGCCGCCGAGAGCGCGATCCTCAGCCTGCTACGTCCCGGCGACCACGTGATTGCGGGCGACGACCTCTACGGTGGCACCTACCGCCTCTTCGAGCGCGTCCTGCGGCCGATGGGCCTAGAGTTCAGCTATGTCTCGGCGCGCGATGTCTCTGCCTACGCCGCCGCCGTTCGCCCAGAGACGAAGATGATCTGGGTCGAGACGCCGACCAATCCACTGCTGACACTTGTGGATATCGTCGCCGTCGCGCGCATCGCCCGCGAGCATGACGCGCTGCTCGTCGTGGACAATACCTTCGCCTCACCAGCGCTCCAGCAACCGCTCGACCTCGGCGCGCACATCGTCGTCCACAGCACGACCAAGTACCTCAATGGACACAGCGACGTCGTCGGCGGCGCGATTCTGACCTCAGACGAGAAGCCCTACACCGAGATGAAGTTCTACCAGAACGCCGCTGGCGGCGTGCCCTCGCCCTTCGATAGCTGGCTGGTCCTGCGCGGCGTCAAGACGCTCACCGTGCGCATGCGCCAGCACTGCGAGAACGCGCAAGCCATCGCCGAGCATCTGGACGGGCACCCGCTCGTGCGCAAGGTCTACTATCCCGGCCTGCCCGATCATCCCGATCACGCGCTGGCCAAAAAGCAGATGCGCGGCTTCGGCGGCATGGTCTCGTTCGCCTTCGAGGGGACGCGCGCGGATGTGGATGTCTTCGTGCGCAACCTACGTGTCTTCCAGCTCGCCGAGAGCCTCGGCGGCGTCGAGTCGCTCTGCTGCCATCCCGCCACGATGACGCATGGCGCGATTCCCAAGGCGGAGCGCGAGCGGCGTGGCGTCACTGACACCCTGCTGCGCCTTTCGATCGGCATCGAGGATGCGAGCGACCTGATCGCCGATCTGGATCAGGCGCTGGAGGCCGTCAGCGCGCGTCATGCGCAGCATAAACCCGCCGACCGCGAGCATGCGGGCGCGGGGCGAGCGGCGAAGCGACGCTAGCAGCAGGTCATCCAGCGGCCTGGCGTGCGAGCGCCCAGAACTCCGGCGTCGTCGCGCGCTGGTCGTTGTCATTCAGCGTGACCGCCGCACAGCCGGACTGATCGGTCACCGCCGTCAGCAGCGAGAGTCCGTCTATCTCGAAGGAGAGACCGTAGAGCGTCTGGCTCGGCGTCGCGCAAGACGGTTTTCCAGATAGCGGCGGCAGTGCGAGCGTGACATCGTAGAGTTTGGCAATCAGCGCCGCATCGCGCACATCGGTGACTCCGGCGACGCCGGACGGATTGCCGTTGATTGGCTCAGTCTTCACCGCCAGATGATCTGGTCGCGCCTCGGCGACCTTGACGCCGTCGGCTGTCTTTGCGAGCAGGTCCCAGAAGGCGGTGTCAGGCTGCCGCTTGTCGCTGGTTTGGGGGAAAGTCACCGAGCCGCAGCCGCTCTGGTCGGCGGTGACCTGGACGCGCTGGTCGCCCGCAAAGAAGAGCAGTTCAGAGCGCGGCCCGATCATAGCATCGCAAATCGGATCTTTGGCCTGTGCAGGCAACGCCCGCGCCGCGTCGTAGACGGCCTGCGCGGCCTGCGCGTTTGGAATCGCCGCGAAGGTTGGGTTTGCGCCAGGAGCGAAGCGCAGGATGTCGAGCCGCGACGCCTTGAATGGTGGCGCGAAGTCGAAGACAATACGCTCAAGCGTCGTCCAGAACGCCTCGTCGCTCTGGCGCACGTCGTTCTGGGCGAGGGTCACATCCTGGCAGCCGCCACGGTCGGCTGCGAAGGTTACATCCAGCTTGCCGCTCTGATGAAAGGTCATCTCGTAGTGTGGCCCAGCGATGGCCAGACATGCGCGCTGCTGTGGCGCGACCGGCAACTTGATCGCCGCGTCGTAGAGGCGCTGGGCTGTCGCGGCGTCCTTCACCTCGATGGTGGCCGGCGTCGGCGGCAGGATCAGCGAGGCGATGATCGTCACCGATTCCGGCGCGCCGCTATAGGTTCCCGCTTTGCCAGTCAACGCGCCGCATCCCGCCACGATGACGCTCACCGCGAGCATGACGGCCAGCGCCGCCAGCCGTGTTGTCCTGTCCACCCAACGCATATGCTCCACCCCTCGTACACTGTGTTCGGATACGAATTGATCGCCGCTGTCAATGACGAGAATGAGACGCAGGCCCAAGGTCTATGGTTCCCACCCTGCGCAAATGGGCATCGGCAGCGTTGACCGGCCGATGGTGGTCTGGTATAGTACCTCGGATAGCGCCAAGCGCGAAGCGTCCTGGCGACGCATGAAGCGATAGTCAGAGCAATACGCGGCAGGAGAACAGGACGAGCGTATGGACCTCAAGAACTTCAACCTGATTGACTGGCTCTTCGGCCAGGGCGGCGTGGGTCCGACAAGCGGCGCCGACCCGTTCCGCTTCTATATTCCCTGGCTCATCATCAATATCGCTTTGCTGCTCATTCCGCTCTACTACGGCCTTGAAGGGCGAAAGCGCTTCTTCGGGCATCACACCCTGAACAAGTGGATCGCCGACCGCTTCATGAACTTCCTCTGGCCCATCGGGCTGGTTGGGCTGATTCTGGAGGGCGCGCGCTACGCCAACATGGCGATCCTCGGCTGGCGCTTCTGGCGCTACGCCTGGGCGCTCTGGCTCGCCGCCTTCATCGTCTACTGGCTCTGGTACTTCGTGATGCGCTACCGGCTGCATCTGGCCTCGTATCATGCCGAACGCACCAAGCAGCAGTACATGCCGAAGCCCAAGCGCGCAAAATCCGCCACCACGCGCTAAGGCTATCGCGCCAGCAAAAATCTACCAGTGAGAGCGCTCCATGTGGGGCGCTCTTCTTCGTGTATTGTTGAGCCGATAAGGTGAAACGTCAGAGACTCTCATCAGACGATCTCCGCAGAATGGGCCTTTGGCGTGGCACTTCTTGGGGATGGTTTTGACGCTTTCGCCGCCAGCCGCCTATACTCCAAGCCACCTGCGCGGCTTCCTCGCTCTGTGCTTAGGCTGCGCGCGGGCAGGCGCGAAGGAACGCACGGTTAGGGCAGGCAGGAGAGATCGAACATGGCGGTTTTCAGGCGTGGGCGCGCGACCAACAGCCCCAATGACGCTGCGGACTCCGTTCGCGACGCTGAGATCGTGACGGGGAGCATTCCGGGGCCAGAGCGTAGTGGACTCACTCCCGTCGCCGAATGGCCGGAGGCGCTCGCCAGTCTACAAGGAATCGCTGGCGCCGAGCGGGTTCCCACCGGGCCGGTCTCGCCCCTCTTCGCCGGTGTCTGCCGATACTACCACGACTGCTTCTCCGCCGACTCACGTGGTGG
>DATAOM010000335.1:0-16038 GCA_036265775.1 Ktedonobacterales bacterium
TTCAGGTCAGCGGCGGAACGTACTATCGCTGGTCGCTGGGAGCGGGCGTCGAGCTATGGGCGCAGGCAGATCAGGATGGCCGGCTCATCGGGTTGAATCCGCATTTCAGCGGTACGGCGCGCACGAGGGTCGGCCTAATCAAACCCATTGCCCGTGAGAACGACAGTACGCTTGACGGCGCGTTTTACGGCTGGGCTGGCCCGGTAGAGAACGATCCGGCGAACGGAGAGTATCCGTTTGTCTTTGATCTCCCTGATTTCAAGCGCCATGATCACTTGACCCTGCCTACGATTGTGAATGCCCAGATCGCCGCCTTCGCGCATAGCCTGAGCGCTTTCGAGAGTGACGAGGCGGTCCGATCCGGTGAAACGCATATGATGGCGGCGGAATCATGCATTCCAAGCGGGACCTTCTCAACTCCACCACAGTCCACTGTGGTGTTCTATGGTCATGTACTGAACACAGCGCAGTTGACCAACCCGCACACCAAGCACACGTTCTATTGGGCCAGAGTGCGCACGCTCGGCGGTGAGTTTGATGTAGTAGCCGACCCTGAGATCGTCAAGGGAGCCATAGTCCAGGGCGGTGTCATCGGTGGTTCCGCCTGGCTCTCTGGCCGGATCATATAAGGCGCTTCGCACTGGTGGCCGTGAACCGCAAACCCTTCACGCGCTGTATTTTGTTTCTATCAGCGAGATAACGTCGGTGCGACATTGGTCGAGATACCAGTCAGCGACTTCGGCGAGATCAAGAGCGCTACGAATTATCTCGGTATTCTCACGCGTTTCCGCCTCGCACAGGACTTCTCCGCGCGGCGAGATGATGGTGGTAGGGCAGTGCTGATGAGCATGCGCCGTGTTCGCTCCGACGACAAAGCGCTGGTTCTCCGCCGCCCGGCTGATGAGGTGACTACGCCAGACACCCGCTGGCGCATCATGATTAGCGGCATAAGTGAGATATGCGAAGACCTGCGCTCCTTGCCGGGCGAGCGCACGCCACTGTTCAGGAAAGCGAATCTCGCGGCAGAGTTGGATGCCAATGGACACAATCCCCTCTGAAAAGCGCATCGGGAAGATAGGCAGCCTGTCGCCCGCTGTGAGGATTCCGCGTTCGTGAGTCGCGAGATTCACTTTGTAGTACGTGGACTGGCTGCCATCCGGCGCAAAGTACAGGGCAGCGTTGCGCCACACGCCATCTTCATGTAGACACGATCCGACGACGAGATGCGCGCCACTCCGCTGCGCGGCTTGCTGGACATCACCCAGCGCCCTATCTAGCTCGCCGGTATCAACGGTCTCCAGGAAACTCATATCATCGGCGTAGCCTGAGATCGCACCTTCCGGCAGGATCAGCAGTTCGTCCGGTTGCGCCTGTTCCAGGAAAGAGCGGATCTGACGGACGTTGTTGGCAATCGACAGGCTGACAGGAAACTGCGCCGCCACGGCAGAGATATGCACGGCTTCCTCGATTCTTTTTCGATGAGATTCATGCCTTATCAGTGGCGGCAATCAATCCAGTGTAGCATCAAGCACGGCAAGGCGAAACCAAGGCGAAGCATAGACAGTTGAGCTAGGCTTCCTCGGCGACCGCGACCTTTTTCTTCTTGCCACCGAAGAACCGCAGCAGCGTCAGGAAGCCTACCGCGCCAATCGCCATGCCATAGAGCGCGCGCTGCCACGGCTCGCTGGCGTCGCTCCCGGCGAGCAGCCCATGCGCCGTGACCAGCCCGAAGGCGATGAAGCTGAAGATGTGCAGAAAGCGCCAGAAGCGATAGGGGATCAGGGCGCGGAACCATGAACTGACGAGGACGACCGTCATCGCGTAGAAGGCGAAGACGCCCAGGTTCGTCGCCAGCGGCCGGTAGGGCTGGTCGCCAGGGATGAAGAGGTTGTTCAGGGTGAAGGGAATGAAGGTATCGAACTTGAGCGAGAGGAGATGCCCCGCGATGAGTCCGCCAGCCAGCGACGCGATGAAAGTATGCAACTCGTCTACGACCCACGAGAGCCGCTCGCCAGAGGTCCGCGCAATGGCGCGCAGCATCCCCAGGATGACTGAGAGGGTCAGCGCGACATAGGCGGCGACGGCGGTCGTGCGCGTCAGATACCAGAGCACAGGGTCATCCTGTGCGGCGCGAGCGCTCAGCGTACTCAGGGCCGCCGCGACACTTGCCGTTGGGATCAGGACAACCATAGCCTTCCACCGCCTCCATAGCGATCCAGCCACGCCTCCAGATGCGCCGAGACATGAACCGCGCCCGATCCCATCACCAGCAGCAACGCCACATCCACATCGCCATATCGTGGGCGTGGACGCCGCCGGTCCGACTTCCAGCCGCGCTCCACACACTCCATCGCTTCTGGATAGCTACGCAGCAGGGCAATCTTCGCCGCGACCTCGGCGTGCGCGGCAGTTGGCGCGAAGGCCGTCGCCGTGGCGATCAGGTCTTTCCCATCAGGCAATGACTCGCCGGTATTGAGCCAGATATGCGCGGGCGCCCCGGTGCGCGGATCAATCACGTGATGCTGCGCGACGCCCCCAGCATACCACCACCGCTCCGTCGCGCCAGAAGTTGCCGTACCTCCTTGCCCCAGAGTCACCACCGCGACATTGCGCGGTTCTCCGTCCTCCGTATCGGGCCGCACATGCGGATCTTCGATGCCGAGCGCCCACAACTCTCCCGGCTGCGCTCCGCCACGCGCGCGCATATCGCCGCTGGTGTTGATGAGGACGTTCTCGAAGTCCGCGAAGAAGCGCTCCAGCGCCACGTCCGCCGCCCAGCCTTTCACAATGCCGCCGAGGTCGAGCTTCGCGCCCATCGGCAGGCGGATACGACGGCGAACCGGGTCAAGCGCGATCTCGCGCCAGTCGACCAGTGGCGGTGGCGGCACGACTCGTATCCCGATCTCGCGCCGCGCGATCTGGTCGTAATCGCGGTCGTATCCAGCCGCTTCGAGCGCGGGCAGCGTGGCGGGATGGAAGAGGCCATTGGTCGCCTCAGCCGCGGCGACGCTCTGCTCGACGACGGTATAGAGGGTATCGGAGACAGCATGCCATGACCCTGCCGCCTGATTGAGCTGGCTCAACGCACTCGCCGGATCGAAACGCGTCAGGCAACGCCCAATCTCCTCCAGCCAGGCCAGGCAGTCCGCGATGGCGCTTGCGGCGCGCTGCTCATCTTCCGGTGGGACGGCGACATGCACGCTCATTCCCGTCGCCATGATCTGCTGGCGCCGTTCGACCAAGATCCACTCCTGCGCTGCTGTCATGGTGTATTCAACACTTTTTTGATGGCGCGCAGGTGGCGGTCGGCTTGGGCGCGGGGGTCGCCGTGGGCTGCCCTGGCTTAGCGGTAGGCGTTGGTGGGGCCGGAGTTGCCGTCGGCTGGCCTGGGCGGAGGGTCGCAGTAGGCTGCGCCGACCGCGGCGTGGAGGTTGGCTGACCTGGCGGTGTAGTCGAGGTCGGCTCCGTGTTGCTCGCGTCTGGCGTGGACCCATCTTCTGACTGGCTTGACGCGGTGTCTACCTGCGGCCCCCAGCTATCGGGGCGGTGGTTGGTGAGTTGCCAGGCGCCAAAGACGAGCGCGCTCAGCCCCAAAATCGAGGCGAAGCGTGTCAACGTGATCGCGCCCGCGCGCGAAGGTCCGCTCAATCCAGGGATGGCGACGCGCTGGACGCCAGCAGGCGGACGGCCACCCGAGGCCAAAGCCACCTCGCCGATGGGCCGCGCGATACAGCTCAGAACGTATCCCGCAGAGCGTTCGGCCTCGGAGAGCATGTCGCCGGCTGGCTCGGCCTGTCCCTCGACGACGCGCAACTTGCATGTGCCGCAGGCTCCCACGCGGCAACTGAAATCAGGCTTGTAACCGTGCCGCTCCAGCGCTGTCAGCAGCGTCTCATTGGGCTGAACGTCGAGCACGGCGGCTGTCTCGATAATGCGCAGCGAGCCTGGCTGTCCCGTCCCCGCATGGCGCGTGATGCGATAGGCGGGGCCGCGCGCGCCGGGACCGGACTGTGTGGCGAAGATCTCGCTATGTATCTGCGAGTCTGGCACCTTCATCCTGGTCAGTTGTTTTTGCAGGTCGCGCTTGAGCGAGTCCGCGCCGCAGACATACCAGTGCGCCTTCGCAGCGCGAGAACCGGCCCGCGAGAGAATTGCATCCACTGTCATCCGGTTGCCGTCCGAGGAGAGGTAATGGCGCTGACGCAGCCAGAACTGGTCTGGATCCATGTCGTATAGCTCGTCGCCAAAGATGATCTCCTCTGGCGAGCGCGAGGCGTAATGCAACTGCGTCGCTGGCTGGCTGCCCGGCGGCATATTGGCCAGCGCGCGCAACATCCCCATGATCGGTGTGATGCCGCTGCCCATCGCGATCATGATGAGCGTCGTTTCGGGGCTAAGGTTAGTCGGCAGCGTGAATGTGCCGCGCGGGAGGCTGGCGTAGAGGAGCGTGCCGACATCCACCTCTTCATAGAAGTAGGTTGAGACAGCACCGCGCTCCATGCGCTTGATGGTCAATTCCCAGGGCCGATCTGGCGAGCCATCGCCACAGAGCGAGTAGGAGCGGTAGAGGGTCTCACGCTTTGTCGGCAGCGCCAGTGTCACGAACTGGCCAGGAAGATAGGGAGCCGGAGCCTGGCGCGTGCCGGGCAGCACGATGAAGACCGAGACCGTATCAGGAGCGATCTCATCGCGCGCCACTACCTGAACAGGCACCATATTGGTGGGCGAGGCGACGGGCAATGCGCGCGATGGTTGATCCGATCGCATCGGCTGATTTGGCCACATGAAGAGGCTCCTCTAGTGGAAATGCCCGATAGGAGAGGTGGATACGCGCGCCAGGGTGGCGCAGGCGCCGCTATTTTCCCTTGTCACTTCCTATGTGCCTGCGCGCGTGGCGTTTGTTAGGGGCATGGCGCCATCGTCTCAGACATTGGGAGCATCGTACTAGGCCGATGTCAACGAGCTTGATACGATCAGGTATGCTCGTGATGCGTTGAACGGTGATACACGATACGCCTCCGCCGATCACCCGTCAACCGGCAGAGGAAGGAGACCTGTCCATGAGCCGCCTCGGCAGACTCTTCAGGAGCCGGATCACCTTCGCGCTGCTTGGCATGGCGCTCGTTGGCGGCGGCGGCGCCTATTGGGCGGTCACCTCCGGCGCGTCCACTCCACCCCAGGTGGCGAGTTCCCTAAACGGCGATCCGACGAGTACGACCAGTGCAGTAGATGCAACCGCGACGACCGATCCCAGCGCGACCGCTACAGCCACCACACTACACAACACGCCCACTCCGCGCCCTACGGCGACACCCTGTCTTACACCTACTCCTGTCCCCATAGGCCAGTCGGTCCACTGGCGTAATCGCCTTGTTAGCGTCAATACAGGAGCATCCACCTTTGTGCTTGCGATAACCTGCGGCTCTCGCCCGACGACCGCTGTCAATGCCTCTACAACCTGGCCCGGACTGGCAAAAAACGCGAGCAATCTCACCCAGTACATTGGCAGAACAGCAGATGTCCTCGCGACCAGGCAGGGCGACGGGACGTATCTCGCCTCCAGCGTCAACGCTCCTGTGTCCAGCGGCGACTAGCCTCGAAACAGACCACATTTTGCCTCTTGCCAGGAGCGAAAATGCCTACTTCGATTGATGTCGAGCAAGCGCGGCGTGAGACGCCGGGCTGCGAGCGCGTCCTGCACTTCAATAACGCGGGCGCCGCACTCATGCCCACACCGGTAATTGATGCAGTAACCGCGCATCTGGAGCGCGAGGCGCATACCGGCGGCTATGAAGCGGCGGATGAGGCCGACGATGCCATCGAGCGCGTCTACGATTCGGCGGCGCGGCTGCTGGGCTGCGACCGCGACGAGATCGCCGTGATCGAGAACGCCACGCGCGCCTGGGATATGGCCTTCTACGCGATTCCCTTCCAGCCCGGCGACCGCATCCTGACGGCGCGCGCCGAGTACGCCAGCAACTACATCGCCTATCTCCAGATCGCGCGCAAGACCGGCGCGGTGGTCGAGGTCGTCCCCGACGACGAGACGGGCCAGCTTTCGGTTGAGGCGCTGCGCCAGATGGCCGATAAGCGCGTACGCCTGATCGCCGTCACGCACGTGCCGACGAATGGAGGACTAGTCAATCCCGCCGCCGAGATTGGCGCGATTGCGCGCGACATCGGCGCGCTCTACCTCCTGGACGCCTGTCAGTCAGTTGGTCAGATGCCAATTGACGTGAATGAAATTGGCTGCGACCTGCTTTCGGTCACCGGGCGCAAGTTCCTGCGCGGGCCACGCGGGACCGGCCTGCTCTACGTGCGCCGCTCCATCCTGGATCAGCTTGAGCCACCGCTGCTGGACCTGCACGCCGCTGAGTGGGTCGCGCCAGACCGCTATGTGATGCGCGATGACGCGCGGCGCTTCGAGAACTGGGAGACAAACGTCGCAGGCAAACTCGGCCTGGGCGCGGCGATAGACTATGCTCTGGACTGGGGGCTGGAGCCAATCTGGGAGAGAGTGTCGTCGCTGGCAGAGCGGCTACGTGAAGCGCTGGAAGCGCTGCCAGGCGTGGCTGTACGCGATCAGGGCGCCATGCGCTGTGGCATCGTCAGCTTCACCGTGGACGGCGCGGACCTGACGGCGCTACATGATGCCCTGCGCGCACAGAAGATCAACGTCTCGGTCTCGCCGAGCGAGTACACGCTCATCGACATGCAGGCGCGCGGCCTGCTGTCGGTCGTGCGCGCCTCAGTCCACTACTACAACACCGAGGAAGAAATCGCGCGCTTCTGTGATGCGCTGGCGCGGCTCCTGCCCTGACCGCTTTCAACTCTCCTCGATCTGGATAGCTGCTCCGGCGCGCGCAGAGATGGATAACGCCTCCAGGATGCGCAAGGTTGCGCGGCTCTCGGAGAGCGGATACGGCGCCGGTTCACCATGCAAGATAGCTTTGCTGAACGCCTCGATCATCACCTGGCACGGGTCTGCGGGCGTCCCGGGCAGCACCTCAAGCTCTGGCGCGCCGGTGGGATGAACGCAGATGGGCGCCAGGTCGCCTGGCCCGGCGGTGAAGGCAGGATGGGGCAAGCTGATCGCGCCAGACTCGCCGCCGATTGCCAGCCACTCGCTCGCGCCAGCCGAGATCAGGCTACAGATCATCTGGGCGCTCACGCCAGCGGAAAACTCGAGGAACGCCTCCAGGTCAATCTCCGCGCCGGTCGAGCCGTACTGGGCGCTGGCGGCGACCATCTCAGGCCCGCCTCCAAGCAGCGCGCACACGATGGCGACGCAGCAGCCGCCCAGATCGAGCAACGCATTAGCGCCTGGCGCGGCAAGCGCGCGACCATATGAGTCGAGCGGCGCGGAGACGGTGAACTCGACGGTGAGATGCGTTGGGTCTCCGGCAACCCTCTGGGAAAGTAGGTCGCGCAGACGGTCGAGGCGTGGATGGAAGAGCGGCGTCATCGCCTCCATCAGCGCCACGCCCGCAGCGGCGCAGGCGTCCTCCATCTCGTCCAACTCCGTCAGGTCCAGCGCGATGGGCGGCGCGCAGAGGATATGTTTGCCAGCCTCAGCCGCGCGCAGAACCCACTCCCGCTCGAGGCCAACCGGCGGGGCGAGATAGACACACTCGACATCGGAATCGTCGAGAAGCGCTTCGGCTGAGTCGTAGGCGCGCTCGGATCTCTTTGCGTCTGTCTCATCCATGTGGGCAAGCAGTCGCGCGCTGGCGGATTGACGCAGAGCGGCGATCAGCGCGGCATATCCTGGCGCGCCTGCGTTACGGGAGGCTCCTCCTATGACGCCCCAGTTCAGGCGCCTCCTGACGACAGCCAGGGGCTCCGTCGGCTCTTCAGTCATGCGCCGGACCAGTGCGCTCGCAGAGCGCGACACACTCAATGTGCGCGGCGCCAGGGAACATATCCACTGGCTGAACCCAGGCAAGGCGATAGGCTCCTGGGTCGCAGAAAAGGCGCAGATCGCGCGCGAGCGTTGCAGGATCGCAGGAGACGTAGACGAGCGCGCGTGGCGCAAGCTCCTGAATGGCGCGCAAGACGCGGGAATCGCAGCCAGCGCGAGGTGGATCTACCAGGGCGACGTCAATACGCTCGCCTCCACGCACGAGCTGGTCAATCATGCGCTCGACCTGGCCTTCGAGAATGGTGATATTCTCGGCGCCGTTCGCCGCTGCGTTGGCGTGGGCGTCAGCTACGGCGCTCGGCGCAGATTCGATGGCCCAGACGTGTTGAGCGCGCTCGGCGAGAAAGAGCGAGAATAGCCCGACGCCGCTGTAGCCATCCAGCGCGTGCTCTCCGGAGCATATCGCCGCTGCGTCTATCGCCTGCCGAAGCAGCGTCGGTGTCTGCGCGGCGTTGACCTGAAAGAAAGAGCCCGCCGAGACGCGAAACGTCCGATCCTGCACAAGCTCGTAGACGTAGTCGCGCCCAGCGAGAGCAAGGCGCTGCCTGCCAGTCGCGTCTAGCAGCAACGCGCCAACCAGTTCAGAAGATGATACAAGCGCACGGTCGCAGATGGCCTGGCGCTCATCCACATCCAGGCCAGGTCCGGCCTCCAGCGTAAGGACGCCTGATGCGGCTTCTGGCGTTGCGCCAGTCTCGGCGCCGTCCAGGTCAATATCCAGGCCGATGCGCAGACTGAAGCGCCCAATCACCTCGGCTGCCCGCGCTCCCCAGGTCGCGCGCAGCCATGCGCGAACGTCACGGTAGATCGTCGCGAGGTCGGGATGCGCCAGTGGACAGTCGGGCATATCAATTACGTCATGGCTGCCAACACGCCGGAAACCGATCGCGCCATCCGCCCCAACCGCGAACTGCGTGACCGTGCGATAGGCCCAGAGGTCCGAGCCATCTGGCATGCCGATCATCGGACGCACATCTGGCTCAGTGAAATGGCCGATGCGCGCGAGCTGCTCGCGTACGATGCGCGTCTTCCATCTGAGCTGCGCGGGATAGGCGAGGAATTGCCACTGGAAGCCGCCGGACGCGCCAAGCTCAGGATACGGTGGCGCGACGCGGTCAGGCGAGGCGCGCAGGATCTCGACGACCTCGGCGCGCGCAAAGCCCTTGCGCTCCTGCGTGACGCGCGCGCGCACCCGTTCACCTGGGAGTCCACCCGCGACGAAGATAGCTTGACCTTCATGGCGTCCAAGGGCGTCGCCACCGGCGGCGAGATCGGTCAGTTCGAGGGTGATGACGCGCTCAGTGGAAGAATTCATCGGAGAAGGAGCGCGCGAAGCTGGCGGGCGGCTGGAATCGTTCTCTGTCGTGAACATACCAGCGCGTACCTCGCTTATGAATGCCTTGCCAAAAAGAAGCGCAGGCATTGTAGCACACGCTCGCTGACGCGATCTAGCGTACATCACGCTTTTGTCCGCGCTTCGGCGAGGCGTGGACTGCGCGAAAAGAGCATCAGTCGGAGGGTCGCGCCAAGACCGAGCGCGCCAGCCAGCAGCGCCAGCGGCAGACCCAGCCAGGCGAGTTGCTCAAGCGCGCCGAGCAGCGCAGTCCCCAGCGCGGTGGCGAGGACTGGCGACACGGCCTTGTTTCCGCCGATGCGTACAAGCGCGTTGCTCAGTCCGAAGCCGAGCCACGAGCCGACGGCGACAGTCCCCAAGACCCAGGCGATCCAGAGCGCGAGGGCGAGCGGCGCGGCAAAGACGACGCCAATCAACGTGAGCGCCAGCAACACAATCAGCGGAATGGCGATGATGAGCGTGGCAAGCCCAGCCAGCAGGTTAGGTATCGTCTGGGTGAAGAGGATCGCGCGGATGCGCGCAAGGCGTCCGGGCAGCACCAGCCCAAAGAGCGCGCCCACGAGCGCCCAGAAGAGCAGCATCCAGGCCGAGAAGCGCGACTGCGCCAGGAGATCGCGTCCCACCGCGCCTGCCAGTGGCGCCAGATCAGCCTCGCGCCGAACCTGCCCACCCACCTGCGCGCCTGGCTCGCGGCGTACCGACCCGCCGATCGCCTGTACATCGCCGGTCACATGGGCATGTGGCCCCAGCGCTATCTGCCCTCCCAGCGCCGCCACGCCGCCGGTGACATCGCCCAGCACCGTGACGCTGCCGTCGATCGCGCGCACCTCGCCGTCGATGTACCCGCGCACGACAACGTTGCCGCCATATGCCGTTACGTCGCCACAGATCCAGGCGTTCTCGTCAATGGCGACGCTCTCGCCGAAGGTGACCTTATCCTGATGCGCGCACTGCGCCGCGCTGCCACCGCCGACCTCGACCAGACGCTCCTCGAAGGGAAGATAGCGCGCGACGCCGATCAGGCGTGGGAGCCAAAGTCCCGTCTCGGCACCCAGACGCGCCATAGCAAGCGTCGGCCCAGCCAGCGCAGGGATCGCCGCCGCGAGGGTCGCCAGGCAGAGGAATGCCACCAGCCAGCAGCGACGCGGCGCGCGCGGAGACCGCGCCTGTTTGTCGCCTTCACCAGAAGGCGCGGTTGGCGGAGTGGCGAGCATAGGGATTAGAACAGGTCGAGCGCCAGGCGCGGAAAGGAGCGCTGGATCAGGGCGATCAGGGCGACAAAGAGCAGAATGGGCACGGTCATCAGCGCCAGGATGGTGTCTGGGTCGCTCAGGACGCGCGCAATCGCGAAGAGCGCGTAACGGAGCGCGCCCATATGCAGGATCATCGCCGCCGCGCCGGTCGTCATCAGGCCGAAGCCAAGGAGCGGAGAGGTCAGGAGGGCGAGCCAGGTTGCGATAAACAGGCTGCCGGCCAGGAGCCATGTGCTACGCGCCACCCCACGCGCCATCTCGCGCACATGCTCGAACGTCAAGTCGAACGAGATCGGCGTAACTAACGGCGAGACGCTGGCCAGCTCATGTTGCGCCTGCGCTTCCTCACGGACGCGCGCCATCACGAGTTCAGTGAAGTTCAGAGAAGGGCCGATTGACGAACGAGCGGCGCTGCTCATATGACTGCGGGTGAAAAGCGCGGCGATCTCGTCCTCGCGCTCCGGCGAGAAATCAGGGATGCGTCTGGTAAACCGGGAAGGCGACCACAGGTCGCCGGGGGACTTGGGGGGAAACATACCGGGCTGATCCTTCTCGCTGTGACGCCAGACTACACCGAGCTACGCCAGCGCGTGACCACCACGAGAACTCTTCGCGGTCTTCGCGGAACGAGGTTGCTGAGACGACGCTGGCTCATCTTCATCCTCGTCTTCATTACCCAGCGGCATAGACATCCCCTGGGCTTTCATGGTGCGCGCGACCAATTCACGCGCGCGATGCAGGCGCGCCTTGACCAGCGCAGGCGTCAGGCTCAGCGCGTTGGCGATCTCTTCATACGAGAAGTCGTACCAGTAGCGCAGGACGAGCACAGCGCGATACTTCGCGGGCAGAGCGTCGAGCACCTTCTGCATCTCATCGGCCACCTCGCCTTGAATGGCAGATTGCTCTGGCCCCGCGCCAACATCGGCGATCCATTCCAGGAACGGGACATTGTCCAGCGGCAGCGCGATAAAGCGGCGGCGGCGGATCTGGTCGATGGCCAGATGGGAGGCGATGGAGAGCAGCCAGGTGCTAAAGCGATGGGTGTCTTTATAGGTATGCAACTGAGTGAAGGCGCGCACAAACGCCTCCTGCGCCACGTCCTCCGCCTCGGTAGGGTTGCCGAGCATGCGGTACGCGACGTTGAAGACGGGGTCTTTATACTTCTCGACCAGTTCGGCGAAGGCGTCATGATCGCCACTCAACGTCCGGTGGACGAGAATGACATCTTCGTGGAGTGGCTGCGCGACTGCGGGGGCGACTGACTCGGCGCCAGTTGTGGCTCCCAGGGATCCATCAAGAGGTTGTCCAGCGCCAAGGGCGGCAGATTGACTGTTCACCCTGGGCCTCCTTCCGTTGTCCCCATGTACGTCCGCACAACGCCTGTGTCTCGGCGGAGCTCTTCGCCGAGCGCTTTTCCCCAGGGCTTCTGTGGACTCTCGTCCGCGAACGCCTCGCTGGGAGGGAAGGTGTTGAGAGCGTACGGCCAAGGGACCGTCGGCGTCGCCCTCGTGTACGGTGTACGCTGGAGAATAATCGCGGGTTGCAAGCGCATGATCCAATTCGTTGATCCGCCAGCTCGACGCGCTCTCACCCTACTCTGATTGTAGCAAATACTGATGAGAGAGCGTTCCAGGTCCGTCGCCGGCTCATTGCCGAACGACGGCGTTCGCTCTCTGGCGCCCCATCGCGCCGTGGCGGCAGTTCCTTGCCGTTTGCGTATCGTATCACATACGGACCCTTAAGCCCCAATTTCGCTGGATACTCACAGCGCGAGAGTCTCGCGTGGGACGGCGACGTATGTTACGATGATGAGCATCGGCGCGCCGAGGCATGCGGACTGGCAGGCGCTACTGGAGCACCTCTGATGGAGCATCTCCGAGGCGCGGTGAGATTCGGTGGGTGTGGAGGACTGTGAGATGATGAACCGACCAATGCGGGGGTATAGCGGCGCCCCGATGGGTAGATTCCCAATGATGGCCAACCCCTACGTTAACCCAAATGTGAACCCATGGAATCAGACGCCCCTAAGCCCACGGCAGATCGTGGAGCGGCTCGATCTGGATCGCCGCCAGCGCCTGCTGCGCCCCATTTCGCTGGGAATCTTCATCCTCTCAGTCCTGCTCGTCCCCGCTGTGGTCTTTCCCACTCCTGATATGGGCGGGCTTTCGGCGGTGACCGTCGCGCTGATCGGCAGCGGATTGGCGTATCTCTTCTCCCGCCTGCGCATGACCGACACGTCTTCCTCCTTCCTCCTCGGCGGCGTGACCATCGCGGCGGCCATCAATATCGTCGGGCGCGCCTATGCGCAAAACGGGCTGGATAGCATTGATCTGCGCCAGTACGACTTCTTCGTCATACCAATCCTGCTCTCGGCGGTGCTCGCGAGCCGGCGCGCGCCGATCGTCATCGCCGTCTGCACCTGTACCTTCACCGTTGTCTCGTTGATCCTGCTTCCCCATCAGGACTCGCTGCAGAGCTACTGGGATGGGACGTACAAAATCGAGGTTGGCTCAGCCTACGATGTCATCATTGTGCCGGTTGCGCTCCAGATTCTTACCGCCGTGATGGCGTGGCTTGGCATCAATAGCGTGCGGCGCGCCTTGATGGGGGCGGCGCGCGCCGACGAACTGGCGCAACTCAACGACCGCATCATCTCGCAGACGCGCGAGATTGAGTTCCAGCGGCGGCGCCTCGCCGATGGCGTCAGCCACATCCAGCAGGTCAACGCAGCTTTCGCGCGCGGGAACTTTGACGCCCGTGTGCGCGTGGACGATGGCGAGCTGCTGCCACTAGCTATGAGCCTGAACGCGCTCTTCGACCGTCTCCAGCGCCTCTCGCGCGACCAGGAGCAACACGCGCGCATGGCGATGGGCTCGAATCAGCTCGCCGCCGCGTTGCGTCGGGCGCGGTCGGGCGGACCATTCGTGCCGCCAGACTACACCGGCACACCGCTGGATCAGGCGCTCGTGGAGTTGGCGGCCATGCGACACGCGCTCGACGTCGCAGGGGTCGCGCCTCAGATCGGTTCCGCGCCTTCCAACACCGCTTCTGTGTATGGTCGTGGATCGGGTCAGGGTGGCAGCCAGAGTGGCGGTCCGGGTGGCTTCGGCCAGGGGTCCGCGCCCTCCAACTATCAGCCCAGTTCCGGCTACGATCACCAGAGCGGCGCAGCGAGTGACCTGAATGGCCGGCCAGCGGAGCCGGGTCGCGCCGACGAGAGTGGCGAGCTACCCTTCTGGTTGCGCCCAGATGGCGAGTAGCGGCGCCTGCAGGACAAGGATGTATTGCGCATGAATACGAGGTCCAATCAGACGCCAGAACTGACTTCAGGTATTCACCGCATCGACACGGGCGCGTCCAACGCCTATCTCATCGTAGATGACGCCGGCCTGGCGCTGGTGGACACTGGGTTGCCCGGCAGTGGCAAGAAAATCCTCGCACTGATCGGCGCGCTGGGACGGCGGCCCGAGGAAATCACGCGCATCCTCCTCACCCACCAACATCCCGACCACATCGGCGGCGCGGCGGATCTAGTGGCGGCTTCCGGCGCGGAGGTCTGGGCTCATCCGCTGGACACGCCCGCCATCGAGGGAACAGGCAAGCGCGACGGCCCAAAAGGGCCGCTGGGCATGGTCTTCAACATGCTCATCTTCCCTCGCCTGCGTACAGTGAAAGTGGCGCACCCGCTCAACGACGGCGAGACGCTGCCGGTTCTGGCGGGCGAAGGCGGGCTGCGCGTGGTTGCGACACCAGGACACACGCGCGGCCACATCTCGCTGTATCTGGCCGCGCGGAAATTGCTGTTCGCCGGTGATGTGTTGCGTCACTCCGGCGAAAAGATTGTCCCCTCGCCAGCGATGTTCAACCGCGATCAGGCGCAGGCGCTGCGCAGCTTCGCCGACCTGACACGGCTGGAGATCGAGGCGAGCCTGCCCGGCCACGGCGCGCCGATCATGCGTGGCGCAGGAGCGCGACTGGCTCAGGCGGCGGGGGCGCTGACCAGCGCCCAGCCGTGAAATCCATCTTTGGGCATACAGCCACGGCATCCGTCTGCGCAGATTCCTCTACGCTGGTCTATTGGGTGCCGTTAGGCTCCGCATCGCTTGATGGCGCACGCTCTACCAAGCTCACCTAAACGTTACTCTTTGCTGACATAAAGAGTCTATGAAATTAAAGGCTCCTTGCGGCGTCTTATAACCAGCAAGACATTTGTTCTTATGACTCTGGTGTTGACAGGCAGACGGGTTTCTGACAGCATGCGCTGAAACACCCACAGAAAGCGAAGGGATGAATGCGCCTTCCACCATCCTGGCGAAGATCCTGGCGAACGATTACCTTGAGCCTCCTTGGCGTTACCCTTCTCCTGATCATCCCCTTCAGTTTCGCCGACGCACAGCGCAACGTTTCTGGCAACCGAGCTATTAGCGCGCCCCGAGCTTACACGCCGACTGCTGGTGGATCTCTCAAACTGGGGGGTGTGGTTGATCTCGCAAAGCTGCCCAAGGTCGCGCCGCAGGAGCAGACGAACAAGCGATCCGATGCCCCGCCTGACCGGATGACGCCGGCCGAACGACAAGCCTACTGGAATAGTCTGAAAACCAACCCGCGCGTTACCAACCCTACCCCGGCCACGCGGAGCGCCAATGACCTGAGTCCCAGCTTCGTCGGTGGAGGCGTCACTCCATTGCTGGTACGCAGCGTCGATGGGCTTACCAGCGCGCAGTCTAGCGAAGATTGGACGTTCCCAGACCAGGCAATCGCGACCGATCTCAGCTATGTGATGGAAGGCGTCAATAGCGCCGTCGCCATCTATCGCGCCTCGACGGGGGCGCTGCAATACGGCCCGTATTCGGCGCAGAGCTTCTTTGCGCCCGTCTACCACGCAGGCGATACCTTCACCACCCCGCAGATGTATTATGACGTGATGCGCGATCGCTGGATCGTCGCCTTTCTGGAGCGTGACGCCAGCGCAACGTTTTCGTATATTGATATCGCGGTGAGCGTCTCCAACTCGCCAACACAGCCTAATCCCGGCGGCCAGTACTATATTTATCAGCAGAGCACCAGCTACTTCGAGCCAACTGGAAGCGAACCGAGCTACTGCCTTAACCTGACGATGGGCGTGGATTACTGGGGCCTCTATTTCACTTGCACGAACTTCCGCGGCGCTTTCGGCTCAGTCTTTGTAGGCAACACCATGTACGCCGTCAATAAAGGGCCGATGATGACCGGCGCCACGACGAACAGCTGGTATGTCAACGATGCGTTCCAAGTCAACGGCGGCCCAGCGTACCGGCTCAGCGCCTCAACTGAGGAGGGCGTGCAGGACGCCGAGTTCTTTGTCTCGACGGACTCTGCTTTTGGTGGACCTAAGCGGTTTCGCGAAAGTTCTGGGGTGGTCGGAACGCTGGTCCATCGGTGGCATGGAAATGAACTTCGAGTCCGGTGAGCAAGGTCTGGGCTGCCTGTTGGAGGCGTGCCAGGTCGTTCCACCAGCGATGGCACGCCAG
>DATAOM010000336.1:0-5145 GCA_036265775.1 Ktedonobacterales bacterium
AACTCCCTGCGCCCCTTCCCTGCCAGGGAAGGGGGAACCACAGGCGACACTCGTTGCCATACGCCACGATGGTTGCTGCGAGGCGCCCCTCCCGTTTAGGGGAGGGGCCGGGGGAGAGGTCAGACCCTCCGTCGGCGCGCTAACTGGAATGCAACTCCTCGCTGGCGGAAGCGTGTTCGAGCCACTCGGCGTGCGTCCGCTCGACCTGGGCGCTCGCCGGCAGCCCCATCCCGTCGAGCATCGCCGCCTCGTCGCGCAGCTTCGCCGGCAGGTCCGGCTCCAGTCGCAGCGCCTGGCGGAAGCGCGTCTGCGCCTCGGCGTCCCGACCCTGCGCGAACAACGTATAGCCAAGCAGCGCGTGGGCGCTGCCGACGTTCGGCGCCAGTTCGACCGCGCGCTGGCCATGCCGCTCCGCCTCCTCCAGCCGTCCCTGCTGAAGCAGCGCGCGCCCGAGATTCGCATGCGCGGGCGCGCTTTCCGGACGCAACGTGACCGCCGCGCCAGCCTCACGCTCCGCCGCGTCCCATTCGCCGAGTTTGAGCTTGAGCGCGGCCAGGCTCACCCGCGTCGTGGGGCGATCAGGAAAGAGTTCCGCCGAGCGTTCCAGGTGGGTGTTCGCCTGAACAAACGCGCCCTGGCGCAGCAATAGCCCGCCCAGTTGACCGTGCAGCATCGCGTCGTTCGGCGCCAGGCGCATGCCCTCACGGTACAGTTGCGCCGCTTCGTCAAAGCGTCCGAGCGCTTCGAGGGTCGCTCCATACGCGCTGATGAGCCTGGAATCGCCGGGATACTGCGCGAGCGCCGGGCGCAGCAATTCCTCCGCCTCGGCGTCGCGTTCGTCGCGGCGGAGGATCTGGCCGAGCAACTGGTATCCGAGCGGGGCCTTCTCGCGCGAGGCCATATCGGCGCGCGTCACTGGTAGCGCAATGGTCAGCAGGTCTTCCGCGGCGGCGTCGCGCCCATCGCGGACGAAGATGCCCGCTAGATCGACTCCAGTTCCCGCGAGCGACGGCGCCAACTTGAGCGCTTCGATGTAGCCCTGGCGCGCCTCCGCGTACTGCCCCTGTGAACCCGCGAGATAGGCCAGCGCCAGTATTGCGCGCACGCGAAGCGGTCCCGCTGGCGCCTGTGCGGCGCGTTTCCGCAGGTGTTGAGCGCAGGTATCCTCAGTTCCTTGCTGGACGGCATCCAGCGCGAGGGTCAGCGGATCACTGTCGTCTCTGCGCGCGGAGCGGCTGGCGGCGCGTTCCTGGCGCACCGCACGGGGCAGGCGCAACTCCGCGAGATAGCCTGCGCCGATGAAGAACGCGGCGACCAGGGCCGCCGAACCGATGGCTCCGCCAATGACGAGAAAGACGAGGACTGCGCTGTCCGGCATGATCGCCTCACTCTACCCGGCGCTGCGCGTGGCCGGGAAATAATTACCGCGCAGTATAGGGGGCAAAGGGACATTCGACAAGCGCGATAGGCCTATTTGTGTAGCAGAGTAGTACCTTGACCCGGTAGAAACGCGCTTTCTATCATTGTGCGTAGAGAAACTGTCGAGTCATTGCGGCCGGCTAGCGCGGACAATATCCCTGAGGAGTCGCCGATGCGCGCGCACACGAAAACCCCCATTCTCGACCTCTTTGTGCGCGCCATGATGATGAGCATGGCGTTTATCTCTCTGGCGGCGCTGGCTGCCTGTGGATCGTCTTCCAGCGCAGCACGACCGGCGGCGAATCCCACGGCGACGCACGCGGCCTCGGTCGTCTATGTGGCGCTTGGCGCCTCGGATGCGGTCGGCGTAGGGGCCGCCGATCCCAACACGCAGGGGTACGTGCCGGTCCTCATCTCGCGTCTGCCCAAAGACGCCGATGCGCTCAATCTCGGCGTGAGCGGCTACAAAGTCCACGACGCGCTGCAAAACAAAATGCAGACCGCGCTGAATGCGCATCCGACGCTGGTGACGGTCTGGCTCGCCGGCAACGATTTTCGCGGCTGCACACCGCTGACCTCCTATATCGCCGACCTGAATGCGCTGCTGGATCAGTTGAAGTCGGGAACGAAGGCGCAGGTCTTCGTCGCCAACCTACCCGATATGAGCCTGCTTCCGGCGATGCGCCCTGGCTCGCAGGGGCTGGGCGCGTGCCATGAGTCGCAGACCAGCCAGCAGATGCGCGCGGAGACGCAAACCTGGAACGCCGCCATCGCGCAGGCGGTGGACAGCCACGGCGACGATCTGATCGACCTCTATCGCGCCGAGCTGGCGAGCCATCCCGAATACATCTCCGGTGACGGCTTCCATCCGACGGCGGCGGGCTATCTGCGTCTCGCCGATCTCTTCTGGGCGGACATCCAGGCGAAACACGCTATTCCTGCGGCTTAACCTGCGCCTGGGGACTCGCGCTTCGCGCGCCGTGAGTGGCGACCTCGAACTCCTGCAACCGACGCATCTGGCGATGGTTGGGCGCCGCCTGCCAGCGCTTGCGCATAATCAGCGCCATCGCCTGGTCCGCGCTCATTCCCCGCGCCACCAGGACCGCCGCCGTCAGCAAGACACTGCGTCCGACGCCATGCTCGCAGTGAATCAGTACACGCTGCCCCTGGACGATCTGCTGATTTGCCCAGCGGGAGCCCGTTTCAAGTTCGTCGAGTGAGAGTGGATGGGTGTCGGGCGTTGGCAGATAGAGCAACTCGATGCCCGCCGCATTCAGCGCTGCCTCATCATCCTTGTGCTCGGAGCGCGTATCCACGACGCGTGTCACACCCGCCGCCGCCAGCCGGTGGATGTCCCCTGGCAGGATGCGCCCGCCGACTGCAAGATAGGGCGTGATCCAGCTCATGTTGAGCCGGTCGGGCAGGGGAATACCTACCGAGTCCGCCCACTCGGCCTGATGGGAGCCTTCGGGAAAGAGGTGCGCGGCGATGCGTGTCCACCAGCGATAGCCAATGCGTGGCACGCCGGTGGTGATCCAGCGCGCGAAGCCGCGTCCGAGCAGCCCGCGTCCGCTCAGGGTGACGCCTGGGAGCTCGGTGTGAACCTCTGGCGCGCCAGACGGCGCTGGATCGGTCGAACGGTTTGGCGTCCCGGTAGACATGAACGATTTCCTTATCTTTGCAGGCGTTAGACCACGCGCTCAGGAACGGCGACGCCATCCTCGCGCAGCACTCGCTCCAGCGCGGTGATCGCGCAGACCATCTGGCCGTCGTCCGGCTCACGCGTCGTCAGTCCTTGCAACGCGAGGCTCGGCGCCATCAGCCAGCGCACGACACGATAGCGGTAGTTGGCCGCGCCCAGGCGCATTAGCTCGTACGCGATCGCCGCGATCACTGGCACGAGCAAGATGCGCGAGAGGATACGCAGCGCGACCGGCGGATTACCGACCAGCGCGAAGACGATGATCGAGAGGACGACGACGATGAGCAGGAAGCCCGTGCCACAGCGGGTATGAACACGCGAGGCGGCGCGCACATGTGCCACGTCCAGCGGCTGCCCTGCCTCCAGCGCATTGATCGCCTTGTGCTCGGCGCCGTGATACTCGAAGACGCGCTGGATGTCGGGAATGCGCCCGATGAGCCAGAGGTAGCCGATCAAGAGACCAAGCCGGATCAGCCCCTCGATGGTGAGGCTGAGCCAGCCATCGCCGATCCAGCCATGCAGCAGCCCAACCGCGCCGAGCGGCAGCAGGAAGAAGAGGCCAATCGCGAAGGCGAGTGAGATCAGCAGCGTCAGGATCAGGCGTGGGTCCATCGCCGAGACCACCGCTGGGGACGTCGCCGATTCTGCCCCATTTAAGACGCGCTCTGCGTCCTTTGTCGCCTGTATCTCCGCCGGATCAGACTGCGCGACGTTGGCCGCGAACATCATCATTCGCGTGCCCAGCACGAGCATCTCCCACAGGAGCACGACGCCGCGCACGAACGGCCAACGCGCGATGGGACGGCGGTACAGCCCACTATCGAGCATTTCCTCGTGGACCACGACATCCCCATCGGGCGCGCGCACGGCGACGGCGGCCGAGCGTTGGCCGCGCATCATCACGCCCTCGATGACCGCCTGCCCACCATAATTGAACTTCGCCACGCGCTCGTCCTCGCTTTATATGAGCCGCCCTACCCTTATCATAATTCTACGTTTGGACATCTGTGGGCGGCGCATCGCATCTCCATGATACCGCCATGAATATAGCATAGTGTGCGACGCGTCATGGTTTCAGCCAAACAGGTCTGTGTGAGAGCAGAAAAAAGGCGCGGATCATGCGGTCCGCGCCTCGGTGTTTCGTGGGTTGCTTTCGACTACTTGGCCTTGTCAGCCTTCTCGCCGTTCTGGTCGAGGTTATAGCGCCGGTTGAAGCGCTCCACACGGCCAGCGGTATCGAGAATGCGCTGCGTTCCTGTATAGAACGGGTGACATTTCGAGCAGACGTCAACCTTGAGTTGCGCCTTCGTGCTGCCGACCTTAAAGGTGTTGCCGCATGCGCAGGTGACGGTCGCCTCGACGTAGTCTGGATGGATGTTGGTCTTCATGCTACTCCTGCGGCGTCGCGCCGCCTCTGGACGTGCTGGTCGGACACACGACATGCCCGGCGTATCGCCCAGTTCATTAGTATACCACATCTGGACCGAACGTTGTTGAGATTAGCCCTAAAGCTGGCGCTTTCTCCTTATCTCTCAATCAGGGGACTAAGAGCGTGTTATGAACCGCTCGTTACCATGAGGGCTTTGCCTATCTGGAGCAGTGGGATCGGCTGATCGCCAGGCGCCGTCGTAGGTTCTAGATCCGGCGGATCTCCACAACACGCCCGGCCAGGTAGCAATGCGTTTCGGGCGCTCCCTCGGCGCCAGACCATCACGCGCCTGCGGTCGTCTCAGGATCGCGCAACGCGTCTTGCAGTCGCGCGCCACGCAGGCTTGTCCCCTGCAGCTTCGCGCCGCGTAGATCAGCTCCTTGAAGGTCCGCGTTCTCCAGATTCGCGTCGCGCAGGTCGGCGTTGGCCAGATCAGCGTACCGCAGATCGGCGTAGCCCAGGTCGCTCCCCCTGAGGTCGGCGGATTCCAGGTTGGCGCCATACAGGTTGATGAAGCTCAGATACGCTCCGCTCAGGTGTGCGCCGCGCGCGTCGGCGCCTGCCAGACGCGCCCCACACAGATTGACGCTGTCCA
>DATAOM010000337.1:0-3287 GCA_036265775.1 Ktedonobacterales bacterium
ACACGCGTGTTCGCTGCGCGAGACATCCGGCGTGCTGGCTTGCGTGGCCGAAAACGCCTATGTTATACTAACTTGGCGTCCTTGCGCGGGCGTCGTCGTGGAATGAAGCAGGCCAATCTCATGCCGCTCATGCAATGAGCGCGGAATCGGGCCGTCCTAACAGAAATTGCCAGGAATCATGAAGACATACAAGCTCAAGACGCACAAGGCCACTGCCAAGCGCGTGCGCACGACCGGCAGCGGCAAGTTCATGCACCTCAAGTCTGCGCGCACGAAGTACCGGCGCAAGAAGGATCCCGCCCGCAACCGCTCGCTCAGCCAGATGAACGTGCTGGCCGAGGGCGACACGAAGAAGATGAAAACGCTGCTGCCCTACAGCTAGGCAGGCGAGACGGCTTCCTTTGGCGCTAAAGGGCGCGGGACGAGGCCGTGACGGAGGACGACGATGCCACGAGTGAAACGCGGAATGACCTCCCGCGCGAAGCATAAGAAGGTCCTGGAGCGCGCCGAAGGCCATTATGGTGCACGGCACAAGCTCATCAAGACCGCGCGCGAGTCGGTGATGCACGCGCAGGCCTACGCCTACCGCGACCGCCGCAACCGCAAGCGCGACATGCGCGCCCTCTGGATCACGCGCATCAATGCGGCTTCGCGCCTCTATGGCATGCCCTACAAAGAGCTGATCCACGGCCTGAGCCTCGCTGGCGTGCAGGTGGACCGCAAGATCATGGCCGATATGGCGGTCAGCGACCTGCGTGGCTTTGGCGCGCTCGTTGACTCAGCGCGCAACGCGCTAGATGCGCAGGCCACCACCGCAAAAGCGTAGTTTCCCAACATCATCAGGCGCCGCGTCTGTCCATTCGACAGCGTGGCGCCTCTTGCTGTCTATCTTATCTAGAACGACTAGGCGTTTCAGCAGGCTCTCTCAGTCGCTCTGCGCTGGGACACGCATCTCCTCTCCGACTCGCCGGTTGTGTGCTACACTTGGCGTCAAGAGCCAGACACGAAGAGAGGGAGCAGATGCCATGGACCCTCAACACTCGCTACGCGAAGGCTATGCGCCGGTCGCAGGCGCCTCACTCTATTACCGCGACATCGGCCAGGGGTCGCCGATCATCGTCCTCCACGGCGGACCAAGTTTCGACCACACCTACCTCCTGCCCGACCTGGATCGCCTGGCTGGCATGTACCGCCTCATCTACTACGACCAGCGGGGACGCGGCAGGTCTGCGGAGAACGTCCAGCCCACCAAAGTTAGCATCCAATCAGAGATGGACGATCTGGAAACCCTGCGCGCCTATTTCCAGCTTGAGTCCGTCACGCTGCTGGGGCATTCCTGGGGCGGGCTGCTGGCGATGGAATACGCGCTACGCTACCCAGAGCATGTCTCCCATCTCATCCTGATGAATAGCGCCCCCGCTTCTCACGACGACTGCGTGCTGTTCGAGCGAGAGCGCGACGCCGCTGCTGGCGATGACGTGGAGACGTTGCGCGCGCTGGAATCCTGTCCAGGGTTTGCAGAGGGCGATGATCTCGAGACCAGAGCCGCGTATGATCGCGTTTATTTCCGCTCTACCCTGCGCTCGCCAGAGCTGCTCGACCGGCTGATCGAGAACCTGCGGGTGGGCTGGACGAAGGAGGGTATCCTCAAAGCAGGAGCCATAGGAAATCAGCTCTGGCGCGAGACCTATGAGTCGGCTGGATACAATCTGCTGCCTGCGCTGACTCAACTTCGCATCCCAACCTTGGTCCTGCATGGCGACTATGATTTTATCCCGATGGCCTGTGCGACCCACATCGCTGAAGCGATTCCTAGAGCGCGTCTCGTTGTCTTGCAGGACTGCGGGCACTTCTCATATATCGAGCGTCCTGATGAGGTCCGCATGGCGCTCGGCGAGTTCTTCCAGGGAGCCTGACAACGGCGGTCAGCGAGTGAGCGCCCGCCAGCAGAAGAGGCCACGATGGAATCCGAATCCAGCCTCATCACCGCCGATCTGGACGCCTATATCCGCGCGCAGACGGCCCACTGGACCGTGCCCGGCGTTGTCGTCGGTATGCTCCGTGATGGCGAGCGCGAGACACACGCATATGGCGTCGCCAGCCTCGAGACGAACTACCCAGTCCGCCCCGACACCTTCTTCCCCATCGGCTCCATCTCTAAGGTCTACACCGCCGCACTGGTCATGACACTCGTAGACAAGGATAAACTCGACCTCGACGCTCCTGTCACCACTTACCTGCCTGACCTCAGCCTCGCCGATGAGCGCGCACTCGACGCCATCACGCTGCGTCAACTCCTGAGCCACCAGAGCGGCATGTTTGGCGACTACTACGACGACTTCGGCATGGGTGACGACGCCCTCGCTCGCTGCGTCGCCAGCTACTCCAGCCTCCGCCAGCTCAGCGCTCCCGGCGAGTTGTGGGCCTACTGTAGCAGCGGATTCATGCTTGCGGGTCGCGTCGTCGAAGTGGTGACGGGCAAGCATTTCGAGGTCGCCATGCGTGAAGGCGTCTTCGAGCCGCTCGGTCTCGACCGCTCCTTCTTTTTCGCTCACGAGGCCATCGTGTATCCCACTGCCGTTGGGCACACGCTCAAGACTCCCGGCGGTGATGAGCACGAAGTTTCCCGCAAATTCCTGCTGCCACGTAACGTCGCCCCCGCTGGTGGCGTCATCTCAGACGCAGGCGACCTGCTCACCTTCGCCGAGTTCTTCATGGGCGATGGTACGTGGAACGGCAGGCGCATCCTCAGTCCAGTCGCGTTGGAGGCGATGCTGACACCCCAGGTTCGCGCCGCCAACTTCCCTGCAGCAGGCTTCGCCGAGTGGGGCGGCCTCGGCTGGGCCATCCGCTTCATCGACGGCATGAAGGTCATCGAGCACGGTGGCTCGCTCAATGGCTTCCAGGTGAAGCTCAAGATCGTCCCGTCGCACAATTTCGCCATCGCCATCCTCACCAATAGTGGTCGCGGATGCGTCCTGGGCGACCGTGTGGCGGATTGGACGCTCGACCACTTCCTTGGCCTGCGCGCGCCTAAGCCCGATAGCGTCTCACTTCCCAACGACATCCTCTCCAGTTTTGCAGGCCGCTATCGATACCAAGACAGTGAAGAGGCTCTCTTTACCGTTGAGAACGGCAGACTTCGCCGCGTCGTCAAAGAGATTGACCCCACGAGCAACCATGAGCAGGTCTTTCCGCCTAACCTGCTACAGCCTATCTCCGAGCGCGAGTTCGTCGTCGTGACTCAGGACGAAAACGAGGGCGCGCAGGTAGACTTCATTATGAGG
>DATAOM010000338.1:0-14110 GCA_036265775.1 Ktedonobacterales bacterium
GTGCGCTTCCTGCCGCGCGACGAGGCGTTCGCCATTCCCGACCTGATTCGCACGAAGGTGAACCTGCTGCCGCCGGGAATCGAGACCATTCGCATCGTCGAGATTATCGGGCTGGATTTGCAGGCGGATGGCGGCACACACGTCGCGCATACCGGCGAGGTCGGCGCGATACGCATCCTCAAGACGGAGAACAAGGGCAAGATCAACAAGCGCATGGAGATCGCGCTGGCAGAGTAAGGAATAGATTCAGATGGCCGAGACGACCGAGAAGAAGACGACAGCCCGTAAGGCGGCGGGCAAGACAACGACGAAAACAGCAGGCAAGACAAAGGCCGCGACCGAGCGGCAGCAGGTCTTCCAGCCGGCGACCGCGCCGACACGCGTGGACTATCCGCTGCTGGAGGGCGAGATCCAGCGCTGGTGGGACGAGCAAGATATCCTGAACAAGTACCTGAAGCGCAACGAGAAGGCGAAGAAGCGCTGGTCGTTCATCGACGGGCCGATCACAGCGAACAACCCGATGGGCGTCCATCACGCCTGGGGCCGGACGTACAAGGACCTCTACCAGCGCTTCAACACGATGCGCGGCTACAAGCAGCGCTACCAGAACGGCTTCGACTGCCAGGGGTTGTGGGTCGAGGTCGAGACGGAGAAAGAGCTGGGCTTCAAGTCCAAGCGCGACATCGAGGCGTATGGCGTCGCGCGCTTCGTCGAGCAGTGCATGGAGCGCGTGCTGCGCTTCGCCGACCGCATCACCGAGCAATCCATCCGCCTGGGCGAGTGGATGGACTGGTCGGACTCGTACTACACGATGTCGGACCAGAACAACTACACGATCTGGGGCTTCCTCAAGACCTGCTGGGAGCGCGGCTGGATCTATCGCGGCCACGACGTGATGCCGTGGTGTCCGCGCTGCGGGACCGGCATCTCCGACATGGAGATCAACGAGGGGCGCTGGAAGGTGCAGCATGTCAGCGTCTACGTGCGCCTGCCATTGGTGGACCGGCCCAACGAGTACCTACTGGTCTGGACGACGACACCCTGGACGCTGCCCGCCAACGTCGCCTGCGCGGTGAACCCCGATCTGACCTACGCGCGCGTTGAGCAGGATGGCGCGATCTACTACCTTTCCAACGACGTGGTTCCCAAGCTGAAGAAGCTGCGTGGGCGCGAGCATGGCGAGGCCAAAGTGGTAGATACGCTGCCAGGCAGTACCATGGTCGGCTGGCGCTATCGCGGCCCCTTCGACGAACTGACGGCCTGGAAGCGCACTGGCGCCGAGCATGAGGTGGTCGCGTGGGATGAGGTTAGCGCCGAGGAAGGCACGGGCATCGTCCACATCGCGCCGGGGTGTGGCCGCGAGGACTTCGCGCTCTCGAAAGAGCATCCTGGCATGCCGGTGCTGGCGCCGGTGGACGAGGGCGGCGTCTACATCGAGGGCTACGACTGGCTCATGGGACAGCATGTCGCCGACATCGCACGCCCGGTCTTCGAGAGCCTGAAAGAGAAGGGCTACTTCTACCAGACCGAGTCCTACGAGCATGTCTACCCGCACTGCTGGCGCTGCAAGACCGAGCTGATCTTCCGCCTGGTGGACGAGTGGTTCATCTCGATGGGCAGCCTCGACGCGCCCGACGACAATCTGCGCAAGCGCCTCGTCGCCATCACCGAGCAGATCCGCTGGATCCCCGGCTTTGGCCTCGACCGCGAGCTGGATTGGCTGCGCAACATGGAGGACTGGATGATCTCCAAGAAGCGCTACTACGGCCTGACGCTGCCGATCTATCCCTGCCCCTCCTGCGGGACGTTTGAGGTGATCGGGTCCAAGGAGGAGCTGCGCGAGCGCGCCGTCGCGGGCTGGGAGGAGTTCGAGGGACACTCGCCACACCGCCCGTGGGTGGACGCGGTAAAGATCAAATGCGCAACCTGCGATGCTGTCCTGAGCCGCATCGAGGACGTGGGCAATCCCTGGCTCGACGCCGGCATCGTCAGCTTCTCGACGCTGCGCTACCACACCGACAAGAGCTACTGGAAGCAGTGGTTCCCCGCCGACTTCATCACCGAGAGCTTTCCGGGCCAGTTCCGCAACTGGTTCTACTCGCTGCTGGTGATGGCCGCCGCGCTGGAGAACACGCCGCCGTTCCAGACGGTGCTGGGCTATGCGACGCTGCTCGACCAGAACGGCGAGGAGATGCATAAGAGCAAGGGCAATAGCATCCCCTTCGACGAGGCCGCCGAGATCGTCGGCGCGGACACGATGCGCTGGCTCTACATGAACCACGCGCCGGAGCAGAACCTGCGCTTCCCGCGCATCCCCACGCACGAGCAGGCCGCCGCGATGCGTGGGCAGGGGCAGCCGCCGCGCCTCTCCGACCTATGGATGCAGGCGCGCTCGCCGCTCGACAAGCTCTGGAACGTCTACTCGTTCTTCGTCACCTACGCCAACATCGACCATTTCGACCCCACCAGCCGGACGCTCGCGCCATCCGAGCGCGGCGACCTGGACCGCTGGGCGCTCTCCGAGTTGCAGGAGACGGTGCAGAAGGTGACGGACGCGCTGGTGGACTACGACGCGCAGACCGCATGCCAGGCGCTGGGAGCGTTTATCGAGGACCTCTCGAACTGGTACGTGCGTCGCAGCCGCCGCCGCTTCTGGAAAGCTGAGGAGGATAGCGATAAGGTCGCCGCGTACCTCACGCTCTACGAGTGCATGGTGACGACGACGCAGTTACTCGCGCCGATCACGCCGTTCCTGGCCGAGGCGCTCTACCAGAACCTCGTGCGCTCGGTGGACGCCAAAGCTCCGGAGAGTGTGCATCTGTGTGACTGGCCGGTCGCCAACGCCGCGTTGATCTCGACACGGCTGCGCGACGAGACGGCGCTGGTGATGCGCATGGTCAATCTGGGACGGGCGGCGCGCGATAAGGCGCAGATTCGCGTGCGCCAGCCGCTTGCCACGCTCTACGTCCGCGTGGGGAGCGTGGCCGAGCGTGAGGCGCTGGAGCGGCTGGGCGACCAGGTTCTGGAGGAGCTGAACGTCAAACGGCTGGAGTTCCTCGCCGAGAGGAGCGATATGCTGCTCTTCACGGTGCAGCCGAAGATGGCGGCGCTGGGGCCGAAGCTGGGCAGGCTGCTGCCGAAGACGCTGGCGACGCTGCGTTCCGGCGACATGCAGTCGCACGCGCGCAGTCTGCTGGCGGACGGCAAGCTCACCCTGACCGTCGAGGGGGAGCCTGTGACGCTGACCTTCGATGATCTGGACGTGGAGGCGAGCGCGCGTGAGGGCTTCGTCGCGGCGGAGGAACGCGGCTATGTCGCGCTGCTGGATACGACACTGACGCCAGAATTGCTGGCCGAGGGCGCCGTGCGTGACTTGACGCGGCTGATCCAGGATGCGCGCAAGGGGGCAGGCCTCGCCGTCGAGGATACTATCGAGTTGGAGGTCTGGACCGACGCGGAGCTGGCGCAGGTGATCGAGCGGCACGCAGACTACATCCGCGAGGAGACTCTGGCGGTGGCGCTGCGTGTCTCGCCAATGCTGCTGCCCGACGCGAACGGAACAGTGGACGACGGCTGGTACGTCGAGAATATTCCCAGCGCGAAGCTTGGCGACCACGAGGCGGTCGTGCGGCTGCGCCCGACGCGGACCTAACCTCCTGACCCCCTTCCCTTGGAGGGAAAGGGGAACCATCGGCGAGATGTTTCGCTGTATCTCCGGCTCCTTCCCCTCCAGGGGAGGGCGGGGGGAAGGTCGGTTGACCGGCAAAGAGCATCACGTGATGCCGATTTCGGTTGAGACGTTGTAGTTTGGTGTGGCGAGAAGTAAACTCAAAGTAATGAGGTGCTGTTGTCGGCTTGTAGCGGCTCGATGACGGTGGCGCACGACGCGCGAGATACGCTTCTGCCCGGCGCGCCACCGAGTGAGTTCACTGGATTGCGCCGATGGCACGGAGGCGCGCTATGTTGCTGCGAGTTGGGGCGCCGGTCTTCGCGGGTATCTGTTTCCTCTTATACGCGCTCGTCCTGTGGGTGTGGGGACAACGGCGCCGTTCCCTGGCGTTGCGGTGGTTCAGCCTGTCGCAAGTCGCGTTCGCGCTGTGCGCGTTCATCGCGGCAGTCGGGGACCTGGTCAATCTGTATGCGTCTGATCTCTGGTTGGATCTGTTCCTTGCAGCGTTGTCCCTCGCTGTAGGAGCGGGCGTGGTCGGCGGGGTGTATGGCGTCCGGGAAGCACGGAGGGGATCAGGGCTGGGTCGGCAACGTTCATAAACCGGCGGGCGCCCGACATCCCCGCTCCGCTACTTATTTCCAATTTCGCCTCGGTCGTTGTAATTTGGCTATGAGCCACGTTTGGCGAATCCAGGGCTTGGGTCAGCTCTAGTACAACATCCCATGCGAAAGTGGTATGAGAAGGCGTGCAAGGCGCTCAATATCAAAAGATGCACGCCTTGCACGCTTCTCATGCTTACCGCATTCCCCCATCGGAAGGCGTCGGACGAACGGTTGTCGAGCAAAATCCCGGCAACCGCGTCTGCTCAGGCGAGGAGTCCACTGGAGTTTGCCGGTTGGCCGCGCATGTCGTAGTAGATGAGGGCGAGCGGCGACACGAGGGTCAGTACAGCGATTTTGGCGTCCGCCTGGAATCCAGCGGCGAGCATGCTGACCGCCGCGACGGAGAAGAGGACAACGATCAGCAGGAGCCAGCCCCACTGGCGCTGCTGGATAGCCAGGATGGCGCCAAGAATCGTGGCGATCAGTAGAGCCAGTAGGCCAAGCAACGCCACGAGACTTCCAGCCTGCGCAACCGTTCCGGCCCCTGGAAAGCGCTCGACCGCGTTGGTGACATAGGCGCCGCGCAGGCTCAGGTCAAGGGACATGGTGACGAAGACAAGCATAGCTACCAGCGCGAGAGCCGCGAGAATCCCAAGTAGACGCCGCATCAGGTCCCTCCCTTGGCGACCGGCGCGTAGGCAGCGGCGCCCACATGCAACCGGGTGGCGCTTCACCGTAGCATATCCGCCGGGGCAAAAGCAAGTGGAGGCTGCTACGATGGCAGAACAACAAGGCACAGATCTCCAGAATATGTATGCCTTGCGCGCCTTCTCCCGTTGTGCGTTTTGAGGGATACGAGGAAGACGATGACTGAGCCACTCACGCCCACAGCGTATCCAGCAGTCAACGAGGCGCTGCGCGAGTTCCACGCCAGCCTCCAGGCGATCCTTGGGTCGTGTCTGCGCGGAATGTATCTGGTGGGGTCGCTGGCTGTTGGCGACTTCGATCTCGCCATGAGCGACCTGGACATCATCGTCGTGACCGATGGCGCGTTGCCGGAGGACCGCATTGCGGCGCTGCGTGAATTCCACACGCGGTTTGGCGCCAGCGACTCGCTCTGGGCGGAGCGACTGGAGGCTGTTTACATCCCCCAAGCCGATCTGCGTTCCTCGGCCACAGCCAGCGCTTACTATCCGCAGGTCGAGCGCGATCGGCCCTTCTTCGTCGAGCCGTTAGAGCCGGGCTGGAGTGTCCAGCGCTATACGCTACGCGAGCATGGCGTCGTGATCGCCGGCCCCGAACCACACGACCTGCTTGACCCAGTGGATCCCGACGAGATGCGACGCGACGGGGCTATCATCGCAAATACCTGGCTCGATCAGGCGGAGCATGACCCGACCTGGCTGGATTGGGCGCGTCCACGGCCCTACTTCGCGTTCGTCGTCGCGACGCTCTGCCGGCTGCTGTACACGCTGGAGACTGGCGGCGTCGCCTCCAAACCCGCCGCCATTCGCTGGGCGCAGGAGACACTGGATGGCCAGTGGGCAGATTTCATCGCGCGCTCATGGGTGGCGCGCAACGACAATGGCGAGACGCCACAGGAGGACATGGGCGCGCTCGTCGCCTTCATTCGCTACACGGTCGAACGCTATGACGCAAAGGGATTCAGATCGTCTCAGTAGCAACATAGAGGTAGCAAACGTGTGAACGGAGCAAATGCAAGACAGGAAGGGGGAAGGCGACTAAGGCGTTCATTTCCACATATTGAGCGCCTTGCTCCACTTCCCCCTCGAAGACCAATCCGCCGGGTGGCGCGACCACCATCCGCGCTCAATGGACGCCGCCGGAGAGGTAGAGTCCCACGACGCCGCCAATGATGGCGACGAGCGAGATGATCTTCAACGCGGTTACCGGCTCGTGGAACCACAGCACACCAATCGTCGCGATCAGCGCCGTGCCCAGCGCCGACCAGACTGCATAGGCCACGCCCACGTCGATGCGCTTCAGCGTCAGCGAGAGCGCGCCGAAGCTGAGCGCGTAGAAGACGACCATCGCGATACTCGGCAGCAGCTTCGAGAAGCCGTCCGAAATTCTGAGCGCGGTCGTGCCAGCGATCTCAAACAGGATCGCCAGGAGCAAATATATCCATGCCATGACAGCGCCTCACTTCTCCTGCGTGCCCTCACCAGATGGCCGCAATGCGTTCTCCGCGCCCACCAGCCGCTCCAGCGTGGCGAATATCTGGTCCCGGAGCGCGCCCTGTGGTGGGGCCAGTTCGAAGAGGTCGGCCATCCACAGCCCGTCCAGCGCCAGCCGGATCACCGTCGCCAGCGCCGGGTCAACGCCATCGGTCTCTGCCTGTTCTTGCCAGCGCGCATACTGTTCTTGCAGTGGCGCCAGCAGCGCTGGATCATTTGAAACAGCGGCCAGCAACGCCGCCGTATCATCGTCCTCTTCGGCTGCCCCGGCAGAGGCGTGGATGTAGGCGCGCAGCCAGCTTCCCGGCGCGAATCGCTCGCTCTCGGTCGCTTCACCCCACGCCGCCACAATGTCCGAATCGAACCGCTCGACGAGGGAGGCGACCATCGCCTGGATGAGCGCCTCTTTGCTGCGGAAGTGATAGAGCACGCCGCCCTTGCTTAGCACCGCCTCCTGCGCGACCGCCTCGATGGTCAGCCGTGCGACGCCCTCGCGCCGGATGAGGGCGAAGGCCGCGTGAATGATCTGTTGCCGTGTCGTCTGTATACCCATGACTTAAGTATACCGTCCAGACGGTACAGTTGTCAAGAAGCCGGGAAGGAAGGGAAGGCGGGCAAGGCGTTCATTTTCAAATAGTGAGCGTCTTGATCCCCTTCCCTCAGGGCAATTGGAATCGGGTGAGTCAGGTCGTAGCCTTCAGCGGTAGATGCGGGGGATGCGCTTCTTCCAGGCGGGCGGCAGGATCACGTCAATCGCGTCATCTACCGAGACCACGCCGAGCAGCCCGCCCTGGTCGTCCACGATCGGCAGCGCCAGCAGGTCATCCTCGGCGATGATGCGCGCGGCGTCGTGCTGGTTATCGAGTGGATGCCCCACACGCCGTGGCTTCGTCATGATCGCGCTGATCGGCGTGTTCTGGTCGGCCAGCAGCAGGTCGCGGAGGGTCACCACACCGACCAGCCGCCCCTCTGACCAGACCGAGACCGACCGTCCCTCATGATCGTCCGTACTCGCTGGCTGCGAGCGCGCGCCGTTGCGCGGCCTGCCACCATTGGGACGGCTTGGCGTCTTGGGGCGCGATGGCGTGCCATCAGCGACGACGTAGATCTCCGAGAGCGCGTCAGGCAGGGGATCATCCTCGTCGGCGGCTGCCGCGCGCGCCTGGTTGCGCAGCGCCACCCGCGCCTCCCCGGCGGTCACCCAATCCGGGATGGCGACGTAGTAGGTCGTCATCAGGCCGCCCGCGCTGTCCTCTGGATAGCCGAGCAGCTCCTGCACCTCGTCGGCGTCCTCCTTGTCCATGCGCTTGAGCAGGTCCGCCGCCTCCTCGTCGCTCACGCTCTGCAAGGCGTCGGTAGCCTCGTCTGGCTCCATCTCCTCCAGCACGTCCGCCGCGCGCTCCGGGTCCATCGCGCGCAGGAGTTGCCCCTGCTGCTCGTTCTCCAGCTCTTCCATCGTGTCGGCGACCTGCGCCTCGTCCAGCTCAGTCAGCAGATCGGCGCCCTGCTGTGGTGACAGTTGCTCGACCATGCGCGCCAGATCGGCTGGCGGCACCAGCGCCAGCTTCTCGCGTGGCACGCGCAGCCGTAGCGCCTCGCCCTCGTCGGCGCGCTTATCGGCGACGGGAATTACCTGCGTCCAGCTAATGAGCGCGGGCTTGCCGACACGCTTGCTCAGGCGCATCATCCCTGCGCGCCGCAGCAGAGCCGCCGGGCTGACATCCACCCCCACCAGCGCCCACGAGCCATCCGGCTGTTGCGCCAGGTCGAGGTCGTTGACGCGCACGACGCGCCGCCCTTCGACATCCACCAACTGCTTGTCGAAAAGGCCCTCGCGCAGCACAATCTCGCCCTCACGCCGCGTGAAGCGCAGCAGGTTCATCACCGGCGAGGAAAGCTGCGCGCCCTTTGTATTTAGCAAGGTGACGTGTTCCCAGGGGATGAAGACATCGCGCGAGCCGGAGGGGCCCTTCACCTTCGCGACTAGGCCGATCACCGGCGGGAAGGGGTCAGGCAGGCCATCGGCCTGGCCGTTAGCTTGCGGCGTCGCGGCGTCGGAAGCCATGGAATCAATCTGGACGACGAGGTCATGCAGACTGGCCACCGCTTCGCCGTCGGGATCGCGGATCGGCTTGCCAAGGAACTCGGTGAGCGCGGTCATATCGAAACGCTCCTTTGCGCTAGGGTTGCGTCAGGCTATTGCAGGAAGGGTACGCCGAAGAGCGGCAGGACCACGCTGGCGAGCATCAGCGCTGTCAGGCCGATCAGCGTCACTACTGTCGCCCAGGCGATGATGTTCTTTGCCAGTGTGTTGGTGTATTGACCCATGATGCGACGATCGTTGATCAGCCGCAGGATGAAGATCAGCAGAATCGGCAGCAGGATGCCGTTGATAACCTGCGCGATGATGATGAGCTGGATCAGCGGCAGGCCAGGGATGAGCGCGACCAGCGCGCCAAGCGCCAGCATCCCAGTGAAGATGCCCTGGAAGATCGGCGCCTCGCGGAAGGAAAAATTGACGCCGCGCTCGAAGCCAAACGTCTCGCTGACCGCATACGCCGTCGCCAGTGGCAGCACCGCCGCCGCCAGCAGAGAGGCGCCCAGCAGCCCGATCGCGAAGAGCGCCTCCGCGTACTTGCCCAGGAAGGGGACGAGCGCCTGCGCGGCCTGTTCCGCGCTCGTGATGACGACGCCTTGTCCACCGCTGGCCTGGAAGATCGTCGCGCCGGTGGCGATGACGATGGAGCCGACGACGAAGGCGGCGAAGATCGAGCCAAGGTAGGTCTCGTTGCGCTCGGCCTTGTAATGCTCCATCGTGACGCCCTTCTCGGCGACGCTGGACTGGATGAAAAGTTGCATGTACGGTGTGATCGTCGTGCCGACCGTGCCGATCAGCAGCAGCAGGTACGTGCTCTTGAGCTGGACCGAGGGAACGAAACCGTGCGCCACGTCAAGCCAGTTGGGATGCGCGAGGATTGCGGCGATGGGATAGGTAAAGAAGGCGAAGGACATCGCGAGGAAGACCTTTTCGACGCGATCATACGAGCCACGTGTGATGACGAACCAGATGCCAATCGCGGCCAGCGGAACAGTAATGTACTTGGGGATGCCGAACAACTCACAGGCGGCGGCGATACCGGCGAATTCAGAGATGGTGATGAGGATATTGGCGATGAGTAGTGTCAACATGGCGAAGGCGGCGCCACGTACGCCGAAGCGCTCGCGGATGAGGTCGGAAAGACCCTTGCCGGTCGCGGCGCCCATGCGCGCGCACATTTCCTGCACGACCGAGAGGCTGATGGTAATGATGACCAGCACCCAGAGCAGCGCATAGCCATACTGCGCGCCGACACTCGACCAGGTGGCGACCGCGCCGGCGTCGTTGCCGGCGTTGGCTGCGATTAACCCCGGACCGAGGAAGGCCAGAAAGGCCAGCGGGCGCGCGCGAGGTCCCTTGCGCAACGCGCCGAGCTTGCGCAGGCCGTCGAGCGTACGGTCAAAAGAAGGGTGCATGACGCGGCGCGCAAACAACTCACGGGCGAGCTGTGCGCGGGCGACGAAGGGGGGCGTGGCGGGAACATTCCGCTGCATAGAAAAACCCTCCCCTCAGGCGGTCTGCTTCCGGCGCACGCGACGCCGGGCCTGAAGGGAGGGCCTCTAGGGGAGGCCTCAGGCGCGAGGCGTCACATACACTGGCAAGCCGGCCGCCGGAGGTTGCGATTCGGTGGCGAGACGACTACTTGAACCAGCGTCCATACGAACTGTGCTCTCCTCTGTCCTGGCCCGCGCTCTTACCATCCCCATCTGTGGAGACTGGCACACGACCTGGAATAGGAACTTGAAACGATGCTGACAATACGCTGCGTCCCACAGCGGGACACGGCGAAATCCTACAGGGAACGATCAGGGAAACGCCTGGAGGCGAGGCGCAGTGGCGATGTCTGGGGAGACATGCTCGCGCCGGGTCGGGGTAACGCGATTCAAATTGAACAACCAACTCGCAACGTATGTGCGCGAGGGTAAATCAAAATCGCCTTCCCAACGGACCTCATCCTATTATACCTCCCATACGCAGCGGCGGCTACTAAGGGATCGGTTGAATGAGAAAGAAGTAACAGAGCTTGTCAGGTTATTCAATGCTGGAGCCTCAAAACCCGAGCTAGCGCTGCAGTTTGACATTGGCGTTGGAAGCGTCAAGAAACTGCTCAGGCAGCATGGCGTGAAGAAGCGGTCGCGGTATCAAAAGCTTACGAATGAAGAATAATGATAAGTCATAGACTCCTGTCTAAAGACGGGAGCTTGCAGCTAGCCCGAAAGCTGCCGCGTCTGCCGGTATGACAGCCGCCCGTCGGATATTCTCCGACGCGTTCAGGTCCGCGTGGCAGGCGTAGCCACAGCGCACACAGAGGAATTTCGCTTGGGACTTCCGATTGGCCTTCTCGCAATGCCCACAGCGGCTACAGGTCTGGCTCGTGTAGGCAGGGTTGACGAGCGCAACTTTCACCCCGGCCAGCGCCGCCTTGTAGGCGATAAAGGAGCGCAACTGCCCAAAGCTCCAACCATGCAGGACACGCCTGTGGCGCTTGTTAACCGTTCGCTGAGTATTGATGCGCTCCCGAATCCCTTTGAGGTCTTCGAGGGCGATTCCTCTCCCAGTGCCTTGCGCCGTCCTGACGAGGGCTTTCGACAGACAATGATTCACAACCGTTGCAAAGCGCCGCTCCCGCCCGCTTCGCTTCCTGAGCAAGCGTTTCGGGCTCTTGGAGCCGTTCTTCTGAAGCTTCGCCTGGAAGCGGGAATAACGCCCGCGCACGTGGTTGATGTGCGCGTGCTCCGGGCCGGAGGAGCAATTCAGAAACTCGCCGTCAGAGGTGGCCGCCAGCATGATCACGCCCAAGTCTACCCCCACATAGTCGTTGGGTTCATCTGGAGTTGGCTCTGGCGCATCTATCGTCGCGCCCAGAAAGAAGGTGTTGGTGCGCTTGCGGTAGAGCAGGTCACATTGCCCCCGACGCCGTTGCATCATCCCCTCAGCATACATGCCGAAGCGGAAGGGGATTTCCACCCGCCCTTCCAGTGTCAACAAGGACACACGATCAGGCGTGGGGAAGTTGCAGATACGCTCGTCATAGGCCATGGCCCCATGGGAACGAAAGGCGGGCTTGATCTTCTTGTCGCGCTTATAGGCTTCCGCCACCTTGGCAATCGCACGCACGGTCATCTGCGAGGACAAGCCGAACCGCGCCCGAATGTCATAGTAGACCTGCTTTTGCAGTTCAATCTTGTTCGCGCTGTGCTGGGCGAACGCCACCTCAGCGATGACATTGCAGGCGGCGTTGAAGGTTTCCAGCGTGCGCAGGAGAGCGGCATGCTGCTCAGGCGGTGGCGCGAGTTTGAGGAGCACCGTTTGTTTCATGCCCGCAGTCTATTTCTATGGAGGATATTTGTCAGTGGCTGCCACCCAATCAGGGCGCAGAAAGCCCTGCGCCTTTAGGCCGGGGAGGAATGCGCCCATTTCTGCGAACCTTGATCGGCGTCGCGCCGCGGCGATTAGAATGGTATTCATGTCGGCAACTGTTTGAGCGCCTTTCTTTCTGGCGCAGCCGACTTCCAGGATGGCAACTTTTACAGCGCTCCGCAGACTGGAATTACCATTTGAGCTACCACCGCACAACGAGGGAGGATACATGGCGCCCGTCCCCCAGCCGATCGGCGCAGTGGCGTGGCGGGCGTTCCGCGCGCTGACACAACAGGGAAACGTTCTCGCAGCACTCGAAACCCTTCATGTGGAGCTGGGCGATGTGTTCCAGATTCCGCTTCCGGGGTTTCGTGTGACGATGCTCGTCGGGCCAGAGGCCAATCGCTTCCTTCTGATGACTGATAGAAGCCAATTCCTTTGGCGCGCTGAAAACGACCCCGTGACTCGCCTGTTGAGGCATGGCGTTCTTGTCGAGGATGGCGAGTCTCACGATGAACTGCGCGGCTCCATGACGCCCTCCCTCCATCGCTCGAGATTAGAAGGCTATGTGGAGACGATGTGGCGCTGTGTCGACCAAGTCACGAAAGAATGGGACGACGAAACGCCCAGAGACCAGCTTGCCGAGATGCGCAAGATCGCGCTCTTGACCCTCACCAGGGCCCTGTTTGATGAAGACGTCTACCCCTATCTCAAGACCCTTTGGCAGCCAATTCTCGATACCATCCGTTACATTTCCCCTGGTCCCTGGCTGGTCTGGCGGAACTTCCCACGGCCACGTTCGCATCGCGCGATAGAGCGGATGGACAACTACCTGCGCCAACTGATCGCCGCGCGTCGCGCCTCGCTCGGAGAACCGGCTGATCTGTTGGGGGAATTGATCGCGTCTGGCATGAACGATGACTTGATTCGCGATCAGCTCTTGACATTGCTCATCGCCGGGCACGACACCAGCACCGCCCTTCTCGCCTGGGCGCTCTATCTTCTTACGACACACGCCGACATGTATGCGTGCGCGCAGGATGAGGTTGACCGCGTCCTTGGCGTCCAGCCGCCGACCTATCAGGATATTGGTCAACTCAGCTATCTTGACTGCGTCATCAAAGAGACGCTGCGCCTCTATCCGCCAATCCATCTGGGGTCGCGTATCGCCGCGACCGATATCCACTTCCAGGAGTACACTTTCCCCGCCGGAACGCGTGTGATGTACTCGATCTACCTGACCCATCGGCGCCCAGAGGACTGGCCCGAACCACAGCGCTTTGATCCTGAGCGCTTTGCGCCGGAGCAGAGGAAGCGCCAGACGCCCTATAGCTTTGTGCCCTTTGGTGCTGGCCCGCGCAACTGCCTGGGGGGCGTCTTTGCCCAAGTGGAAGCCAAAGTCATTCTGGCGCGCCTCTTACAGAGGTTCGATGCGCGATATGTGGGAGGGGTTGTGCGCCCGCACATGGCGGCGACATTGGAGCCGCATCCAGGCGTCATGGTGAAGATGTCGCGCCGTCAGCCGGTGGGCGCTGGCTAGCCGCGATAAACGCGCCCTTTCCACCTGATCTCCCGTCCTCTCCAGCGGCGATACAGCGCTGTTATTCCGAGCGCCATCACCATCCATCCGGCGAACGGGGTCGTGGCGGTCTCGGCGGAGGGGCGCTTGAGATGCGCGCTCACCCATCCACGCAGCAGCAATAGCCAGCCGATCTCGATCAGCGCCAGCCAGCGCACCCCTCCCTGGGCAAGATGGTAGAAGGGCGTCACAAAAAGACAGGCGAAACACCAGATGAAAAGCGCCCCCCGCCAGGCGAACCGCCGCTCGCGTGTCGCCGTTTCAAGTCCCAACAGCAGGTTCTTCGAGAATCCCTCCCATACCTCGCGGACATTACGGTACATGCGACATTGGACTATCTCTCTACCGTCGACGAAGGCGATCTTATATCCACAGACCTGAAATCGCCGCGCCAGCGCGAAGTCGTCCACCATCTCCGCTCTTATGGCGCGGTGCCCTCCGAGAGAGCGATAACGCGAGGCGCGAACCAGAAGATACTGTCCGTTCGCCGCGACGCTTCGTGAGTCGCCACTCCACATCGCCCTGAGATTCACACCTATCAAGGGCAAGAAGTCGAGGACGAAGGAAACGAGCAGGGACTCGCTCCAGGTCACCGTGCGCTGG
>DATAOM010000339.1:0-8427 GCA_036265775.1 Ktedonobacterales bacterium
AGAACCCCTCAGAACCCGCAGGCGCAGTGCAACGGGGCATTCGCCTCGCTCGTCTGGGAAGCAGGTGGCTGCTCTTTCGTCAGCTACTTGGCATAGTACTCAGGGCATCAGGACGCCCAACGATGCCCTCAGGTTCTGGAAGGAGTCAGCACATGAGATGGCTCGACGAGTTTCGCGCGTTTATCCTGCGCGGCAACGTCATCGATCTGGCCGTCGCCGTCGTGATCGGCGCAGCGTTCACCGCAGTTGTCACCTCGCTCGTCGCGAACATCATCACGCCATTGATCGCGGCGATCTTCGGGCAGCCCGACTTCTCTGATCTGAAATTCACGATCAACGGCAGCGTCTTCCGCTACGGCGCTTTCATCAATGCGGTCATCTCCTTTCTTCTCATCGCGTTGGTGGTCTTCTTCCTCATCGTCAAGCCGATGAACGCGCTGATGGCGCGCATGGGACGCGGCTCCGAGGCCGAGACGCCCAGCCGCGACTGCCCCTACTGCATGAGCAGCATCCCCATCACCGCGACGAAGTGCGCGTACTGCACCTCGGAGGTCGAGCCAGCCCCACCGCCGCCAGACGCGCCTGTGAGCGCGCCAGCCTCCTGATCGCTGTCCCGCCCGCTCTTCCACGCACGACAGTACCGCGCCTGTTGGAGGCGCCACGTCGCCACGGCTCGACTCGGGATGACGAGTGGCTTCAGGAGGCGGCGGTGGGGAATTTGCGGCGTGGAATCGGCGGTGTGGCGCTCACGCTAGCCCTTGTCACGATTCTGCTTGTAGGCTGCGGCGGCGCGCAGGACACACACCTGGCGACGACCAACACGCCAGTTCTGCCGAGCCTCATCCTCCCACCAATCCTCCAGGGTCAGCATGTTTTCGTCACCGATCTCGTCACCGGCAACCTCGCCGAGCTGGGCGGCGCGACTACGCATGTCTCGCGCAGCGTCCACGGCCTCGGCCTCTCGCCTGACGGACACTGGCTCTACGTCTCCGATGTCGCCGGCAATCGCCTGATCGTCTTCGCGCTGAAGGATGGCGCGCTGGGGGAGTCGCACACGGTTCCCGTCGGCGCGCAGCCGGTCCATATGGTCGAAACGGTCGATGGGCGGCGCGTCTTCGTCACCAACTTCGCCGGCAAGAGCGTCTCGGTCGTCAAAACCGCGAATTGGATGCTGGAGAAGACTATCGCCACACCTGATGCGCCACACAGCATCGTTCTCTCGCCCGATGGTCGCTGGGCCTATGTTGGCTGCTACGGCGCCGCGAGCATCGTCGTGATCGATACCGCCAGCGCGACGCTCGCCGGGACAATCAGCCTGCCGGTGGGCGCGCAGCCATATGGGCTGGCACTGAGCAAGGATGGCCGCACGCTCTACGCCAGCGACAACTCCACCGGGCGGCTCTTCGTGATCGATGTCGTCTCGGCGCCGATTGGCAAAGTCACCGGCTCCGTGGAGGTTGGATTGCGGCCCGCGCTGATCGCGCGCTCGCCCGACGCCGCCACCCTCTACATCAGCAGCGGCGCGTCGCATAGCGTCACCGTCTTGAGCCTTGCGCCCGATCCCGCGCATCCCACCGTGCGCGCGACCATTCCTGTCAGCGGCTATCCACATGGCCTCGCGGTGACGCCTGACGGCAAATATGTCGTCGTGGCGAACACCACCGGCAAGACGCTCTCCGTCATCGAGACCAGCTCGAACACCGTCGTGGCGACGATTCAGGGCGAGCAATATCCCAACGACACGCTCATCCTCCCCTAGCGCCCTGACGCTACTCTTCGGGCGCCTGCGGTGGCGGATCTTCGATTGGAAACAGGATCGGGCTGAGAAGGTATTGTCTACGGCCCGGCGCAGGCGTGTATCCCAGGCGTGGCGCAATCGCTGCGCGCATTCCATTAATCAATTCGGCGCGCTCGTCGAGGCTGAGCCAAAGCGAATGCTGCAAGAACCCTACAGCGTCACCAACTGGATCAGCATGACCCCGGTCGAGGTAGGCGTTGAACTCGCCGAGCAGCGCAGCCATCGCCACGGTGAATGCGCGCCGGTAGTCCTCCAGCGACGCCATCGCGGCGGTCTCGGGATCGATGACCAGACGCGATTGACTCAGCCGGTAGCGGCGCTCGACGGCGCCGCCCACCCGCTGCTCACCCTCGATAGTGAGGATTCCACCATCGACGAGCAAGCTCACCTGCCGGTACATGGTAGCCTTCGAGACATCAGGCATCCGAGCGAGCAGTTGGGAAGTGGTGAGCATCCGGCCACCAGACATCGCATGCACGATACGCAGCCGCACTGGATGGATGAGGAGTTCGACAGTGTCCATGCTGCTATTGTCTCACATCTGATACCGTTCTCATACCTGAGACCGATATGGTATCATTCTCAATATTGAGACTGCAGAGCGGCAATGGTGGCGAAGGAGGACCTATGCAATCCCTATCATCTGATAGCGATCACGAAGCGAACGTTGACGCGGCAGCAATCGCCATGCGGGTCGTAGAGTTGGCGCGGGAGGGGTGTTTTGCGGAGATAGAGCGCTTCTTCGCGCCGCCGCTGCGGGCGGTGGTCTCCGCTGAGACCCTGCGAATTGGGTTGGAGAGCGAGATAGGGAAGCGCGGGCCGGTTTCCGCCATCGGAGAGCCAGTACGCGAGCCGATCAAGGAAGGCCTGATCCGGGTGAGCGTCCCGGTAACGTGTGAACGTGGAACGCTCACGGTGGTCATGTCGGTAGACGGCGCTGGCGCGCTGCAAGGGCTGCGGATCTCGTCTGACGCTCTGGAGTCGTGGGCGCCGCCACCCTACGCCAACCCGAAGCGGTTCGAGGAGCGCGAGGTCATGATCGGCGCTGGCCCGCTGGCCGTGCCTGGCGCGTTGACCCTGCCGCATGGCCGGGGGCTGCGACCAGGCGTTGTGCTACTCAGCGGGGGAGGGCCATTCGATCGCGATGAGACCAGCGGGCCGAACAAGCCGCTCAAGGACCTCGCGTGGGGGCTGGCAAGTCGTGGTGTGGCCGTCGTGCGCTTCGACAAGGTAACGTACGTTCACGCCAGCCAGGTGGCGAACGCGCCTGACTTCACGATGACAGACGAGTATGTGCCACACGCAGTCGCCGCCGTCCATCTGCTCCAGCGTCAGCCATCTGTGGATCCCACCCGAATCTTCATCCTCGGTCACAGCATGGGTGGAAAAGTCGCCCCGCGTGTCGCGCTCGCCGAGCCGTCCGTTGCTGGCCTGGTGATACTGGCTGGTGATGCGCAACCTATGCAGCAGGCCGCGATCCGCGTCGGCCGCTATATGGCCTCACTGAATCCTGATCCCGCGATGGCGGCCGCCCTCAAGGCAGTCACACGGCAAGCGGCAATGGTCGAGAGTCCCGACCTGTCCCCGTCGACACCGGCCAGCGAGTTACCTTTCGGTCTCTCGGGAGCCTATTGGCTCGATCTGCGGGGCTACGATCCAGTCGCGGCCGCGGCGGAACTAGACAAGCCGATGCTCATACTCCAGGGCGGCCGCGACTATCAAGTAACCGTCGAGGACGATCTGTCACGGTGGAAAGCAGGCCTCGGCTACCGCCCTAATGTCACCATCCGTGTCTACGAGGCGGATAATCATCTCTTCTTCACCGGCGTGGGCCCCTCCACACCGGACGAATACGCGCAGGCGCAGCACGTCGATCCAGTCGTGGTGGCCGACATCGCAGCATGGCTGATGCCGAGTCGAGGGAAGATCGCTCGACTTCTTTCCAGCCTCACGCGCCCCAAGGGATGATGGAGCGCGAGTCGCCATGCTGGCGCGTCATGTAGGCGATAGACCAGGGCGCCATTCTCTTGCATTGGAGCATTGCGCCAATAGTCATGCGATGGGCTATACTGCCGTCGGGCGCTCATCGACTGGTCTGTTGGCGCCTTCACACCACCGCTTTTCGCTGCGCTGGACTTGATGCTCTTGAAAAGTAGAGGAGATACGCAATGTCCAACGAGTCGCTGGCGACCTATTACGCCGGCTGGGACCGCTATCAGGACCTGCTCGTCACTGCCGTCGCGCCGCTGACCTCAGAGCAACTCGCCTTACGCGCCGCGCCAAATCAGCGCCCGGCCTGGACTATCGTCGCGCACATCATCGCCGCGCGTGTCTGGTGGTTCCACAGCATCATGGGCGAGGGCGACGCAAGTCTGGCGTCTTTGCAGACCTGGGATGACGATGGCCAGCCGCAGCGCAGCGCCGCCGAGCTGGAGGAAGGACTAGAGCGCACCTGGGGGATGATCAACCACTGCCTAAAGCGCTGGACCGCCGCCGATTTCGGCCAGCAATTTGTCCGGCGCGACGAGACACTCTCGCGCCAGTGGATCATCTGGCACGTCATCGAGCACGACATGAACCATGGCGGCGAGCTATTCCTCACGCTTGGCATACATGGCCTGCCGACGCCCGACCTCTAGGGCGCTCAGACCTGGCGGGCGACACGCGAGAGCGGATGTCCCTTCGCACGCATCTCCAGCCGGTTGAACCAGCCGAACGCGCTCTGCTGGACGCTGTAGCCCTGCGCCTCCAACGCGCTTTGCATTTTGTCGAGAATCGCCTTGGCGGTCGCTGGAGTGGATAGCTCGACGAAAAGATGCGCGAACGAATGCAGCACAACCGTCTGCTCGCCCAACCGCCGCGCCACGTCAATCACCGCCGCGACGGCGCGCTCCGCCACCGCGTCTGGCTCCGGCTCGTCGGCCTTCTCGCTCGCGGCGAAGATCACCAGCGCCTCCTCAACCCGCACCGCCTGTGGCGTCTCATCGGCCAGCTTCGAGCGCCCACGCTCCGTTGGCTCGGCGGCGAACGCGTCCACGTGCCAGATCAGCATACGCATGCGATGTTCCTTCTCCGTGGTTTCAGGGGCCACGTATCATCGTCTGGCCGACTGCCAGTGTTCAGGATTATTCAGAGCGCGCACGCACTCAGCATAGGTACCCGGCATAGTGACCTTGGTATCGGCGAAATAGATCGCGTAGTACAGACCATAGATGTCGATGAGTGAGAGGATGCCGTCCCCATACTGCTCCTGGGCCAGCGCCGTGACATACGCGAAGTTCCAGGGCTTCACCGCCGGTTCGAGGCCAAGAAAGATGATGGCCGAAGTGGCGTCGAGCCGTGGATCGCCGGCAAGCGTATGCGCGCCAAAATCCAGTACGGCTGACACCTGGAGAGTATCGTCGAAGAGGACGTTGTCCAGGAAATAGTCACCGTGGACGAGCCGTTTCGGGGCGCCCAGGGCATGTCTGTGGAGCAGTTGGCGTAACTCCTGCGCCTTCTCCTCAAACGCCTCTACATCCTGCGCCAGGTCAGCTCCAGCCTTCTTCAGACTTCGATCTAGCTGCCGGTCGAGAAAATCAATCCAGGTCGCGGCGCCGCCTGGGTAATCTTCAGTGGGTAACACGTGTCCATACGCGTAGTCTGGCAGTTCAACTCGATTGATCAGCCGAAGAGCCGCATAGTAGTTCGTGAGCGCCAGGCGCTGCTGATCCTCTGATAGACTTGAAGACCGTCCAGAGAGCATGGCGCCCGGCAGGCGCTGTTCAATCGTAAATAGGGTCTCGTCCACGCGCCCAATCTCGAGAATCTGCGGGGTATTGAAGGGAAAGCCTTGCCGCGCCAGCCATTCCTGAAAAGTGGCAAGTCGATGTAGTTCGCTCTCGCTTCCCTGTCTATAGACCTTCACCACCCGATCATCGTGGAGCTCGTAGACACTTCCCTCGCCACCTGTTCCAATCAACCGCGCGCCAGGTATTCCCAGATGCGCAAGTACAGCCGTTGCTCTGCCGTCAACGCCACTTAACTCCATTACGCCATGCTCCGCTTATTGAGAGTGCTTTTTTGACTCTCTGAAGTTGCCATTATTCTGGTTCGATTCTAGAGCGGTTTCAGAGAAATGCCTGGCGCCCTCTAAATGGCGTAGTCGGGCGCATCATCATCCCACTGCGACGCCAGCTCCCTGGCCGATTTTGTCGCGCCCTTGCCGATCTGCATCTTGGCGGGCTGCGCCATCACGACGGAGTGCGGCGGCAGAGACTCCAGCACCAGCGCCATCGCGCCAATCTTGCTGTCGTGTCCGATGGTGATTGGCCCCAGGATCGAGGCGCCGACGCCGATCGTCACGTTATCCTCAATGGTCGGATGGCGCTTTACGTTCGCCGCCTCACGATGCTTCCACCAGCCCGTCGCGCCAAGCGTCACCTGATGGTAGAGCATGACGTTATCGCCGATAATCGCCGTCTCGCCGATGACGACTCCCGCGCCGTGGTCGATGAAGAAGCGCCTGCCGATCTGCGCGCCAGGATGAATCTCAATGCCAGCGGTGATGAAGCGCGCGAGCTGCGAAATCAGGCGTGGCACGAAAGGAACGCGGCGCACATACAGCGCGTGGGCCAGCCGGTGCAGCAGGATCGCGTGCAGCCCCTGATAGGTCAGGACTTCCAGAATAGTGCGCGCCGCCGGATCTTTCTCGAAGATCACGTCGATGTCGTCAGGCCAGATCGTGCGCCTGCGCTTGAGCGTTCTGATGCGTTCTGGCGCATTCTCCCCTTTTGGAGTCGTCGCCGTTTCCGTTTGTCCCGCGATTCTGGCCATAGGGCGCCTGATTTTCTCTGGTGAAACGTCGGTGTCGTGCGCCTCATCTACAAGTATATCGCGCGCATGCCGACTCACATCCACCTGTTCCGGCGCCGTTCTTCGCTCGCGCCTCTTTCTCGCGCCCCTTTCAGGCAGATGTCGCGCCTGATTCCTTCTCCCCTCACAGGGAAAGGGGGTGAGATCTCCTTTTCACACGTTCCGCGCCATCCAGGCTGCGGGGCTATGCGGAATCGCGCACGCGCGTTACAATGGAGCGTGCTCTGCGAATGCGCCTGCGCAACCTGTTCCACCCCGTCCACAGAATGGGAGGGATAGGGCGTCTGGCGCGTACAGAAGTGTATGACGGATAGATGCGATTGGGCCTGCGCGGAAGGCGCAGCATCCCCCATTGATAGAACTTGATAGATGGCGCGTAGGTTGGGTTGATCGGGAGGAGCAGGCATGACCACGAGCACTGGGGTCCGGCGGGGGCGCGGAAGAGGAATCGCGGTTATGGCGCTGGCAAGCCTCGCCACAGTCCTTACTCTCCTCGGCGCGCTGGCTCCATCTCCAGCGGCGGCTCAAGGGATGAGCCGCGCCGATAGCGCCAGTCCGACCGAGGGTGTCGCCTTCGCCCGCATCGCCGTGGCGCGCGTGCTGACCACCTACTATGGGACCGTCGGCAATTCGGCGCCGATTCCCTCGCTCAACCCCTGTGTCGCCGAGGGCGCGCTCATCGCCACCACCGACGGCGCGCAGAACTCCTTCAACTACGTCCTGCTGCCCACCTCCGCCATCAGCCCGATCCTCCCCTGCGACGGCGTGCAGCGCTCGTTCGCGCAGTTACATGGGAACGCGACGAGCTGGGGCGTCTCGCGCATTGAGGTCGTCCTCAACATCGCCTACACCGGCAATAAGCCGGAGCAGCGCGGCAGCCTGCGCTACACCATCGACCCCGCGAGCATCAGCACCAATGGTGGGGCCAGCGGCCCGCGCCTCGTCGCCTATCCACTCGCGCCGACGGCGAACTCCCCCAAACATGATCTACCCATCCTGGTCATGCCACAGGCGTCCGATCCGCCCGCGCTCGGCGTGGGCACGGCCATCGAGCTTTCCAACCTGAACACGAAGGCGCTCGGACGCGACAGCGTGACCCCCAACGAGGTTCCCAATTCGCTTTATCCCGTCGCGCTGCCGGTCGATAAGCTCGGCTTGAGCGCTAGCCCGAGCGCCACTGCCACTGGCGGTAATACCCCGACAACCGCGCCAGCGGGCGTCACGCCGAAGAGCTTTCCCGTCGGCGTCGGCGCGCCAGTCGTCAACGCCAATGGCAGGCTGATCGGCATGGTCGTCAGCGATTATCGCGGCGGGATGACTGTGGCCTCGCTCGACGACGTGAAGGCGGCGATCGGCGACATCAACACCAAGCCCGGCCAGTTGATGACCCAATGGCGCACAGGTCTGGACGCCTTCTACGCCAACAAGCCCAACTACGACGCCGCCAGCTCCGCGTTCAGCGCCATCGCCTCGGCGTATCCTGATTTCGGCGGCGTCAACGAGTTCCTCACAGCGGCGCAGAACAAGACGACCAGCGTCGCCGAGCCAGCGCCCGACAACGTCCCCCAGGACGAGACGCCATCGCCAGTGCTTGCGCAGGCAGGCTCAATCGCGATCTACGCGCTGGCTGGCATTGGCGCGCTGGCGCTGCTCGTCGTGATTGGACTGGCGATCTTCGTCATGCGCCGGCGGCGTCTCGCGCGTATACCACCGTACGACGAGCAGGGGCTTGACCTCCTGCCGAGAAATAGCCAGCTACCGCCAGCGGATGTCCT
>DATAOM010000340.1:0-8726 GCA_036265775.1 Ktedonobacterales bacterium
TGCCTCTCATCGCTGCTTGCCAGTTCTCCAGTGTCCAGGGGCACTGTCAACGGACTCAGAGCCGTCCCAGCCGCAAGTCCGACCGCGTTCAGCAGAGTCGCCTCCCGCCGCTGAGGATCTACAGCGTAGAGCAGCGCGAACGGGGTATCGGCGGGATCTGTGGCAAGAATGCGCGCCGCCCGCGCACAGACATCTTCGTTTGAGTGGGCATCCACCAACGCAGTCGTCAGGTCGTTCGCCAGCGCTCCACGCCGTCCGCTCAACACGCGCTCTGTTGTCTCGGAGACTGCAGTGAACACGCCAAGCACAGCGCCAGACTCGGCGTGGATCGGACTATATGAGAAGGTGAAGTAACACTCTTCCGCGTAACCGCTGCGCTCTAGGGGCAGGAATTGATCATCTGACCAAGTGGCCTTGCCCTCTTGCAGCACACTCTCCAGCATTGGCCCTATAATGTGCCAGATTTCTGGCCATACGGCGTGACCGGGGGCGCTCAGTGACGCGGGATGCTTCGTGCCAAGCATGGGCCGGTAGGCGTCGTTGTAGAGCATTACAAGATCCGAATCCCACCAGATCAGGATTGGGAATCGCGAGGCGAGACAAATGCTGACCGCTGTTCGCAGGCTCTGCGGCCACGACTCAACCGATCCGAGCGGAGTCGCCGCCCAATCAGTCGCGCGCATGAGTTGTGCCATTTCGCTATCGCCGGGGAAAATCCGCGCAAGGAGGGGCGAAGAGGTAGACGTTTCACGCTTGCCGGTCTGATGCATGCCTGACTCCTTGATCGCGTCATGCGCCCAAATTCCAGCGACATGTCATGCGCAATTCCCTCTATTGTACTCGGTAAGATCTCGAAAGCATTGTACTCTCTATGTGATCTTGCCACCATGATCCAGCCGGCCGCTCGCCTGCGCGGCCAACGCGAGGAGCTGATCGAGGTTGAACGGTTTCTGGACGGTCGCCAGTATGACGGGTTGGGTAAATGCGGCGTCGGAGGGGTCGAGCGGATCGCTGCGAGCCGTCATGAGCAAGATGGTGACGCGGCGCTGAATCTCACCGGGTAGTTCTATAAACCGGCGCAGCGTCTCCATACCATCCAGGCGCGCCATCATGCGGTCGAGCAGCATCACACAGGGGCGCGTCTCCGCCCGGAGAATTGCCAATGCCTCATGACCGTCGCGCGCCTCGCACACCTCATACTGGGCATCTTCCAGCAGTATGCACAGACTCTCGCGGATTCCCGGATCGTCGTCAGCAATACAGACGACAGGTCGCACAGGCGCCATTGTAGATTGACTCCAACATTGTTGCCGATAGTCTCGCAGTTCGCAAATTCGTCGGGAATAACCACGTCCACAACCTATGTCTTTTCCGGGAAGCGCTTCTTTGTGCGCAATCACCAGGATCACTTCGCGCGACGTATCGGGCAAGACTCCGTGAGAGGCATACTTAGCAAAAAGAGGGCCAATTATCGCCCGCGCGATGGCATAGACACAGCGAGGCGGCAAGATACTCTGGAGAATATCCTGCCGCCTGACAATCGCGCTCTATGCGCCTACGATTACGGCTCGTAGACGACTTTAATCTGATTGACAACGGCCACGATTCCCGGGGCCGAGAGCGCTGTGCGCTCCGCTGCCTGTTTCTCCGCGAACGAGCGCACAGCGCCTTTGAGCGTCACGGAGTGGCCATGCGCCTCGACGGTGATGCGATGGGCGTCAGTCACGGCGCTGCGTACCAATGCGGTTTCGATGCGCTGCCGGATGTCGTCCGGCGCCGGGCGCGTTGCGATGGTAATCCAGTTCGTCACGCCCTTTACCCCCGCGAGCCGACGGATGACTCGCTCGGCGGCCTCGCGCTGATACGGCCATTCCACGACACCTTTGAGCGTCACATAGCCATGCGATACGGTGACATCCAGCTTGTCCGTCTCAATCGCGGCGTCCCATTTCAGGGCATAGAGCGCGGCCAGCGCCAGGTCGCTATCGGTGCGCTCGGCGGTCGTATGCAGCCGCACCTCGATGTCATTGGCAACCGCGTTGACGCCCCGTACGCGCAGCACAGCGTTCTGCGCCGCCATGCGAATCAGGTAACTCTCGACAACGCCCGTCAAGGTCACGATGCCTTCTTTGACGCTGACCCCAATATCACTCACGGTCACGTGCGGATCCCAACTCAATTCTTCAAGCACATCCTGCTGAATATCGGCATCGCTATGCGCTTTTGGCGTCAGAATGCTCATACCTGAACCTCGCTTTCATCTGCACGAAGCCAGCGAGTAAATGGCGCCCGACATGTGGCAGGCATGTGGCAGGCATGACACTGGCTATAGCTGTATCCTGGGCCATGCAGTTCTCAGGTGGCGCACAAAAGTGTCTGGTGAAGTCACTAAAATCACACAATCGCGCTTTCCAGGCGCCGAACACGCCACGTGTATGCGCGGAGCGCGTGACCGGGTTGTGACGCGCCAGCCGCAGACAGTGAGCGCCCTGTGAGCGCGCGTGGCTATGGTGAGGATGTGCCGGCGCGTGAAATTCCCCATGTTGGCGCATCGCGCTGGGAGGAGAGCTAAAGATGCTACAGCGAATTCTAGTTCCGCTCGACGGATCGGAGCGGGCAGAGCGTGGCCTGGCGATGGCCGCTCGTCTCGCGCGCGGATCGGGCGGCGCGCTCATCATCGCGCGCATTGTGAACACGCCACCGTTCCCACTGGCGCCCTATGGAGAGCCGGCTCAGATCGCGCTGGCCCTGATAGACACCGCGCGTGAAGAAGCCGACGAGTATCTGAAGCGGGTCATCGCGCGCCCCGAGCTTGCGGGTATCGCCGTCGAGACGCGCGCCATCGAGGGCCACGTCACAGCGGGGATTCTGGACATTGCGCGCGATGAGCAGTGCGACCTCATCGTCATCTGCACCCACGGTTACTCCGGTATCAACCGGTGGCGTCTTGGGCGGGTCGCCGCGCAGGTCGCCCGCCACGCGCCGACGCCAGTCCTCGTCGTGCCCGCCCACGACAAACGCGACAAACGCGACAAACGCGACAAATCTGGGCGGGCCGGAAGCAGCGACGATGGTGTCCGCCTGCTGATCACCCTGGACGGCTCCGGGCTGGCGGAATCGGCGCTCGAACCGGCGCTGGCGCTCGCATCGGCGCTGGCCGCGCCCGAGCGCATCACGGCGCATCTGCTACACGTCGTTGATTTCTTCACTGTTATGATGAATGACGAGCTTCCAGAGAAGCAGCCCGACGTAACGGGCGTCGGCGCTGAGGAACAGGCGCTCGAAGCGGCGCGGACGTATCTGGCGGCGCAGGCGGAGCGCATCCAGCAGGAGCATCCAGGCGTGACGGTGACCACCAACGCCAGACTGGCGTCGGATGTCGCCACCACCATTCACGATGTCGCCGAAGGGAACCCGGCGTATGACTACATCGCCATGTCCACCCATGGGCGCGGCGGGCTTCAGCGGTGGGCGATGGGGAGCATCGCCGAACGTGTGCTGCACATGACGAAGCTGCCGCTGCTGATGGTGCGCGCGCCAGCCAATGCGGCGGTCGCGCGGGACGCGGAGGCGCCTGGCCCGGCGGAATAACCCGGCGACGCAGAGTAAACCCTTTCGGGGAGACTGGCCCTCACGCGAGCGCCAGTCTCCCCGCTATTCCAGCGCTTCTGGCGACGTTCAGCGAGCAGGGAGTTCGCTGTGCTGCGCTAGGCGCGACGGGACGATTATCACCGGAGTTCGCGCGCGCGCCATCACGCCCGCCGCGACGCTGCCTACCACGACGCGCGCAAGTCCACCGCGACCATGCGTACCCATCACAAGGACGCTGCCGGGGAATGCGGCGCCCAGGCGCGTCAGATGTTCGGCGATTGGGCCGACAAGCTCGATGGTCTCGATATCCAGTTGGGTTTCCGCCTCGAGGCGCTTGCGCTCCTCGACTAGATACTGGTGAGCGGCCAGCTTTTCGGCGTACATGGCTTCGCGCTGAGCCTCCCGCGCCTCGACACCCGCGCCGAGTATGAAGATTGGCTCGACCACGCGCACGAGCGTCAGCGGTCGCTGGTAGGTCTGCGCCAGCATCGTCGCCATCGGCAGGGCGGCCTCGGCGTTCGCGGAGCCATCCAACGCCAGCAGCACTTTCGCCAGCGGATCGCCGAGGAGTTCGGTCTGTTCGCCAGAAGTGTCTGGCGGGACATCTGGCAGAATGAGCAGCGGCGTCGTGGCGCGGCCAAGCAGCTCCCGCGAGACTCGTGGATGCCAGAGGGATTCCAACATGGCGCGGCGTTCAGGCGTTAGCACGATCAACTCAGCAGCGCTACGTTGGGCCACCTCCGCGATTCCGGGCGCTGGCGCGCCATACTCGACGTGGAAGTGCGCCTCGACGCCGTCCGCCCGTAGCTGCTGCGCGTACTGATCCAGCCGCTGCTCCGCCGCAACCAGGTCGCGGGTATCGAAGAGCGTCGGCGCCACATAGAGCAATTCGACGCGCGCGGAGAACTGGCGCGCAAGATGTCCCGCCATGGTCAGCGCCTCGGTGTCGCGTGCGCCGCCTTCAATGGGAACGAGTATCCGCTTTGCCATGAATGGCCTCCTTTCGAGCCATATCGTGAGACAGTGTCAGGCCCTCGTCGCGCGTAACGCGTTGACGATGACCAGCACATCTATGCCTTCCTGTAGAAGGGCGCCCGCCGTCGGAGGGATGAAGCCAAACGCGGCGAAGACCATCGCGACGAGACTCAACCCCATGCCGATCCAGATGCCCTGACGAGCCACCCGCATTACCCGGCGGCCCAACTCTACAGCGCGAACGACCTGCAAGATGTCAGGCGAGAGCAGCACAGCATCGGCGATGGCTGAGGCGGCGGTCAGGCCCTGCGCGCCCATGGCGAGGCCAACCGTCGCCGTCGCCAGGGCGGGCGCGTCGTTCACGCCATCGCCCACCATCAGCACGCGGTGATGGCGCCCCTCCAACGAACGCACGACTTCGACCTTCCGTTCCGGCAGACAGCGAGCGACCACATGATCCACGTGGGCCAGTTCCCCAATTTGTCGGGCAACTGTCTCACCATCGCCCGTGAGGAGCCACGTTTCGACGATCCCGGCCGCTTTCAGATCGGCGGTCAGTCGCGCCAGCTCAGGACGCGGCACGTCGGCGAAGACCAGCAGCGCCTCGATATGACCATCAACGGCGATGAAACTGCCGATCTGACCGTCGAGCGTGCGGCGCTCGCGTTCGGCGGCGAGCGCATCGGGAATCGAAATCTCCAGACGACGCATGAACGTGCGATTACCAACCGCCACGTGTACCTCGCGCCGTTCCTCAGATGAGGCGTCGGCGGCGTCTGCCATGAGGAGCGCCGTCCCCTCGATTCCTTTGCCGAGCGTCTCGTTCAGCCGAGACGCGACCTGAAGGGGCCTGCCCAATTGCCGCGCTGCGTCCACTGCGGCTCGCGCCAGAATATGCGTCGAGAACTGCTCCACCGAACCGACCAGCCAGAGCAACGTCTCCTGATCGTAGCGGGCGCTCGCCGCTGGATCGCTTAAGACAAGGTCAACCACCCGAGGCTGTCCGAGGGTGAGCGTGCCCGTTTTGTCGAAGACCGCGACATCCACTCCGCCCAGATGTTCGATGGTCGCGCCGCTCTTGACGATCAGGCCGAGGCGCGCCGCGCGATCAATCCCCGACATGATGGCGATGGGCGTCGCCAGAATCAGCGGGCACGGTGTGGCGACGACGAGGACGGCCAGCGCGAAGAGGCTATCCTGTGAAATGAGCCAGGCGAGCGCGGCCATGCTCAGCGCGACGGCGGTAAACGCCGCGCCGTACCGATCCGCCAGGCGGTGGATGGGCGCTTTTCGCTCCTGCGCGTCAGCCACGAGGCGCAGAATCTGCGCATACTGGCTGTCAGCGCTGCGTTTGAGCGCGCGCACCTCGAGCATGTGATCCAGATTCACACTTCCCGAGAGCGTCTGCGCGCCCGGCGCCTTGCTCACCGGAAGCGGCTCGCCCGTCAAATCAGCCTCGCTGACGCCCGATGAGCCTGAGACAACCAGACCATCTACTGGGATGATGCCTCCTGGCTTGACGACCACAACCTGGCCCACTTCGACGGCATCGGCCGGGATGTCCACCAGTTGGCCATCGCGCCAGATATGCGCGGTGCGTGGGGCGCGCTCGGCCAGGTGTGAGAGCGATTTCCCGGCTCTACGCAGCGCGAAAGCTTCCAGCGCCTCGCCTCCAGCGAGCATCAGCACGATGATCGCGCCCGCCAGATACTGCCCGAGAATGAGCGAGCCGCCGATGGCTAGAATCGCAATGACATCTACGCCCACCTCACGCCGCGCCAGTTGCCGCACCGTCTCCCACAGTAGCGGGACGCCACCCAGCAGGATGATCGCAATCAGCGCCCACTGAGAGAGGTCTTGCCACCCAGCCAGCCAGCATGCGAGACTGAACAGCAACAGGCCGATGACGCCAACGGGTAAAGGGTAGCTCGCCACTGCTTTTGCCAGCCTGGCAAGAACCTGCTTCGGCTCAGGCCGCTCGGACGTGCGCTTGTGTTCGGGGGGCGGCTCGACCACTGCCGGGGCTGCATACTCCCCTTCCTGCGGCGTCTGTATCATGGGACTCTCGATTTCTGCTCTATCGTTCGCGGCGGTCACTCGGCAATTCGCGGTGAACTGGGTGAACTGAGCGATATTGCCATAGTCACCCTATCAAGTTGGCCTCACAATTCGCTCACGGGAGCGCGGTTCCATATCACGAACCGCTTACCTGCACGCAATTCTTCGTACAATGAAGAAGCGGAGAACACAGCGGTCATAGGTTGTACCAGGAGGCAGGAGGAGATCATGCCCACTGACGCCGACATTGCACGCTACAAGGCGAACCTCCAGGACGAGCGCGAGAGCGCTACCCTGTATCGCGCGCTGGCGAGCGCCGAAAAAGACACGCATCTCGCGGAAATCTATCAACGGCTGGCTGGAGTCGAGGAGCGGCACGCCGCGCGCTGGGAAGACTACCTCAGGCAGCAGGGACAACCGATTCCCGCGTTTACGCCGGGCTGGCGTATCCGGGCGCTGGCGTTTCTTGCCCAGCGCTTCGGCGCGGCGAGTGTCCTGCCGATGGTATCTTCGATGGAGTCGAGGGCGAGCCATGCCTACGACGCGCAGCCAGAGGCGCAGGCGCTTGGTATGCCTGCCGAGGAGCGCTCCCATGCGCGTGTCTTCGGCTATCTGCGCCGCACCACGCGTGGTGGTATCGCCGGCTCTACCCTGGCGCAACTCGAAGGCCGCCACCGGAATACGGGTGGCGGCAATGCCCTGCGTGCGGCGGTGCTTGGGGCCAGCGACGGCCTGACCTCCAATATGAGCCTGGTGATGGGGGTGGCCGGGGCTGATCTGAGTGGCCACACCATCTTTCTGACGGGCATCGCGGGGCTGCTCGCGGGCGCGCTCTCGATGGCAATCGGCGAATGGCTCTCGGTGCAAAGCGCGCGCGAACTCTACACGCATCAAATTGATGTCGAACGAGCGGAGTTACGGGACGTGCCGGAGGAGGAGCGCGAGGAGCTAACGCTGATTTACCAGGCGAAGGGCCTGGACGAAGAGGAAGCGAAATCCCTTGCGGATCGGCTGCTAAGCGACGAAAGTACGGCGCTGGATACGCTGGCCCGCGAGGAACTGGGAATTGACCCCGGCGAGTTGGGAGGATCGGCCTGGCAGGCCGCCATCACATCCTTCCTGCTCTTCGCGGCAGGAGCCATCATCCCGGCGGCGCCATTCGCGTTTGGTGGGGGACTGACCATCGTCGTGGTGAGTCTGGCGCTCAGTGTCGTTGGCCTGTTCATCATTGGCGCAGGCATTACCCCCACCACTGGCGTTCCATTGCTCAAAGCCGGAGGGCGACAGGTCGTGTTTGGCCTGGCGGCGGCGGCGATCACGTTCGGACTGGGTCGCCTGTTCGGTGGCGTCCTCGGCTAATAGCCAACCACACCGTAGCCAGGACACAGCGGATAGATGACGGCGACGCCCTCCCCAGAACGGGGAGGGCGTCGTGAAGCTGTTTGTTGCTACGCTGGTGTTGCCGCGCGCTCAGCGCCTGTGAGTCGCTTAATGCGCTCGGTGGCCTCTTGCAGAGACATGCGACCCTCCGCATAGCCCGTGAGTGTGGCCTCGATGCCCGCCGTTATCGCCGCGTCAGACGTGGCTGGCGCCTCGGCGCGCTGAGAAGGCGCTGGCGATGTGGTCGCCGGGACGCTGGTCGCCTCGCGCAGCCGCCGGAAGAGCGAGGCAATCGAACGCTCTTGAAGCGCCACCAAGCCGTAGCTTACGACCAGAATGACGCCCACCGTCAGCACGGCCAAACCAGCGCGCACGGTCTGCTGCCAGTTGTCGAGCGGCGCGCCCAGCAGCGACGTTCCCAGTGTATACAGGGTCATCGTCAAGCCAACGGCGCCGGTGATGATCCCACCCGCCAGCAACGCGAGGATGAACCCCCGGCGCGGCGCGTTCGTGTCGGCCTGCGTCGAACGCCGCAGGTACACGGCGAGTGGAATATACGCCACCCCGGCAAGCATCAGCGCGAGCGAGGCGGCCCAACTCCCGGCGAGCGCATTTCCGCCAGCGCCGCCGAGCACTTGCAGCGCCGTGTAAGCGAGACGACCAGCGCCCCACCAGAACGCGCTCGCAAAGATCACCGCCGCTACCGCTACCGTGGCGAGCCG
>DATAOM010000341.1:0-11852 GCA_036265775.1 Ktedonobacterales bacterium
TAACCTGCCGACCGAGGAGGTCTTCTCTGCGCCACAACGCAATGGCGTGAATGGGACCGTGCGTGGAACCATGCCTGTCCTGCTTCAGGGCGCGGTTGTGGATGGCGTCAACCTGCGCTTCGAAAATGGGCGAATCGTCGACTACGACGCGACGCAGGGGCGCGAGGCGCTCGGCCACCTGATCGAGACCGACGAGGGCTCGCATTATCTTGGCGAGGTCGCCCTGGTCACATCGGACTCGCCGACGTTTGCGAACTTCCCGCTCTACAACACCCTCTACGATGAAAACGTCAGTTGCCATCTCGCGATTGGTAATGCTTACCCAGAGTGCATCGAAGGCGCGCATGAGATGTCGCCAGAACAGCTTGCGGCTGCGGGCGCAAACAGCAGCGCGGCGCACTGGGATTTCATGGTCGGCTCGCCCGAGCTTGAGATCGACGGTGAGATGGCGGATGGCCAGCGCACACCGATCATCCGTAACGGAGCCTGGGTGCTACGCTAGCTACGTTCGCGCCAGGCAAACATGTCTTTTGCGTAAAACAAACGGGGGGACACGGATTGCCCGTATCTCCCCGCAAGTGGACCCTGTTCTAGCGCCCTAGCACTCGCTGTGGCCGCAACTGGCGCATTTCTTGCAGCCCTCCTCGTAGATCATGGTGTTGTTGCCACAGTGGGAGCAGAGGTTGCCACTGACGGTGTACTGCGCCATCATCATCGGATTCAGTCCCAGCGCGCCATTGCCGCCGTTTCCACCGTTGGCGTAGCCGCCAGCGCCGTTGCCCGACGCCTCCTGCCCAACGCCGCCCTGCTCGCCCAGTTCGCCCGCGAAGTGCTGGTCAAGCGAGCGCGCGACCGCGTCTGGCAGCGAACGCACACGCTGGATGCCGAAGCCGACCGACGCGCTGCCGCCGATGGATTTGAGCTGGCGCGCGATCTCGCGGGCGCGCTCGTTCTGCGAGAGCGGGCTATCCAGCCGCAGATTGAGCGAGGCCAGCCGGCCCACCGCCTCGGCCAGCGCGGCGATGTCTGATCCGGCCTTGCCGACGTTGACGAAGATCTCCAGCAGCCCGTCCTCGTCGCTGTTGAGTGTGATGTTGACCTTGCCCTCCGGCGCACGCACCTGGCGGGTATAGCCATGCACGACCTCCGGCCGGTCCTTGATTCCGCCGGTATAGCGATGAGAAGTTGTGGGCGCGGCGCGTGTTACCGTGACCTCCTCCGCCTTCTTCTCCTCCTTCACGCCGACGTTGAGCACCTGCTCGCCCTTGCTGCCGTCGCGGAAGATGGTGATGCCGAGGCAGCCCGAGTTCCATGCCTGCATATATGCCTGCAGCACGTCGTCGCGGGTTGCGCTGTTGGGCAGGTTGATGGTCTTGCTGATCGAGTTATCCACGCCCCGCTGGAAGGCAGCCTGCATGCGAATGTGCCAGTCGGGCGCGATCTCGTGCGCGGTGACGAACGGCCGCAGGGCTGGATGCTCCTCGGCGTCGTGCCCATGCAGTGAGCCATGCTCCTTGACGTACTCCAGCACGCCGTCTTTGTCTTCGATGTCGCTCGCCATCAGCGCGCGCTCGAAGAAGGGGTTGACGAAGTCGAGCACGCGGTAGCCGCCATCAGGCTGCTTGACACGATGCTGGAAGGCCAGCGCAAAAATTGGCTCGATGCCTGATGAGCACTCAGCCAGAATGCTGATCGAGCCGGTCGGGGCGACGGTCGTGCGTGTCGAGTTGCGCAGCGGCTTGTCGTTCTTATAGATGCTGCGCGACCAGTTGGGGAACGCCTCCCGCTCGGCGGCAATGTCTTCCGAGGCCGAGCGCGCCCAGTCGCGGATACTGGTCATCAGCCGCTCGCCAAGTGTGATGGCGTCGTCACTGTCGTAGCGTAGCCCCAGCTCGAAGAGTAGCTCTGCCCAGCCCATGATGCCCAGGCCGATGCGGCGATTGGCCGTCACCTTCGCGCGCACCTCTTCGAGCGGATAGGGGTTGATGTCGATCACGTCGTCGAGGAAGCGCACACACAGTCGGGTCGTCTCCTCCAGCGCCGCCCAATCGACATCGGTCGCCTTGCCTCGCTCATCGCGTGTGACGAAGAGCCCGACGTTGATCGAGCCGAGGTTGCAGGCGTCGTACGGGCCAAGCCATTGCTCGCCGCACGGATTTGTCGCCTCAAGCCGCTCTATTTCTGGGATGGGATTGGCGGTGCTGTGGTTGGCGCGGTCGAGGAAGAGCAGGCCAGGATCGCCAGTCGCCCAGGCGGCGTCCACAATCTTGTCCATGATCTCGCGTGCCCGGCGCGTTCCGGCGATGATCCCGTCGTGCGGGTTCACCAGCTCATATTCGGCGTCGTTCTCCAGCGCCTGCATGAAGACCTCGGTGACGCCAACAGAAATGTTAAAGTTCGTCACCGAGCCGTCGCGCTTGCAGTCGATAAACTCCTCGATGTCAGGGTGATCGACGCGCAGCACGCCCATGTTCGCGCCACGACGCGTGCCGCCCTGCTTCACCGCTTCGGTCGCGCCATCGAAGATCTTCATGAAGGAGACCGGACCGGACGCGACTCCGTGCGTCGAGCCGACGATGCTTCCCTTCGGACGCAACCGGCTGAAGCTAAATCCGGTGCCGCCGCCGCTTTGATGGATGAGCGCGGCGTGCTTGACCGCTTCGAAGATGCCCTCCAGGCTATCCTCCACCGGCACCACATAGCAGGCCGAGAGCTGGAGGTTGTTGCCCTTGCCCGCGTTCATCAACGTGGGCGAGTTCGGCAGGAAGCGATGCTCGACCATCATGTCGTAGAAGCGCTGCGCCGTCTTGGCGACCGCTGTACGGTCCTTCGTCCATTGCGTCTCCGCCGCCGCGACCGCCGAGGCGACGCGCCAGCACATCTCGTCCGGCGTCTCGACGATCGCGCCTGTCGCGTCGCGCAGCAGATAGCGCTCGCGCAACACGCGGGTCGCCGTCTCCGACCACGTTCCAGTCTTCTGTTCGCTTGGCGCGGGAATTGTGTAGCTTTGAGCGGCTACAGCAGTCTTCTTCTTCTCCACTGCTCTTCTCCAGGGAAAACTTGCGAGAACCACATCTGGGGTCCGGCGCCAGCCGGGAGGAATGAGGGTACGCGATGCGCGCGGAGCGTACCAGCGAAGTAGAGTATACCACATTCTCACCCATATATGGCAACAGAAGATAGAGCCAACACAACATCTAGTAGATCGGGGGAAATAAACACAATATACACAACATCTTGTGTCTTGTCACCATAACAGCAATGACCGATGGCTCGTCTTCTGGCCGAAAGGTAGCATAGCGGTTGGTCAGGCTCAGAGAAAAAGAGGCACACCAGCAGGCCTGTTTCTAAAGCGCCTGCCTTTGAAATAAAAGTAGGAGATGGCAGATTTCCCACCACCCCCTACCGCACAGTTCCGCGCTTGTGAAGCGTCCTAACGCGTGCCGTTGATGAGCGCCGCAATCGCCGCAATAGCGATAAAGAGGAACGCGCAGACCAACAGCGCCACGACGATTGCTGGCAGCAGCACCGCCGCTACCGCGCGTCCCCCCGGAAGTCGCTGGCTTGCCATCATCGCGAAGACCGCAAGGACGATGCTGTAAATCCATAGCAGGAACCCGGCGAACCCGCCAAGGATGGGAACGAGGCCGAGAATCGCTCCCAGACCGTTGATCGGCACATAGAACAGCATGAAGGAGTAGGCCTGTTCCAAGAACGAGCCAGCGCCGCCGAAGATCTTCGCCGAGACGAAGAGAATCCCCATGCCGATAAAGAATCCCAACGGCACGCCAATGATCGGCCCGATAAGCGAGCCAAAGGAAGGCCCGGCGTTGCTGAAGATGCTGTTCAGCGCGTGCTGCTGGTCAGGCGGCATCCCGCTAAAAAACGGATTGTTCGCCGTGAATAGTGTTCGCGTGTAGAACGAGGTGATGAAGCCAGTGATCCCTGTGAGGACGCCCAGGCCAATTATCGCAAGCCAGATGTCGCTCCAGTTGGCGGTCGGTAGTTCGTTGGCGAACGACTGCGCGCCTGGCTTCGTCGTCACGTTGATGAATTTCTGCCACAGCCCATTGAGGCCTGCGGGCACAGGAGCCTGTGTTACCGCCTGCGCCCCATACCCTGGCGCCGCGTATCCCGGCGGTGGCGGAGGAGGATAGCCCTGTGGCGCTCCGCCATACGCAGGCGGAGGAGGCGGTGGCGGAGGATAGGTTCCCGGCGGCTCGGGCGACGCTTGCTCTGGTGGAGGTGGCGGCTCATTCGCCGCGCTTGGAGGATACACCGGCTCTGAAGACGGCTCTGAAGACGGCGTTGGACGATCAGATGGATTCTCCGAGGGCCACACAGGTCCTTCATTGGGATCAGTGGTCATGGTTCCTCCCTTTGCGCATCGGAAAGCGCCGCGAACCCACTCCCATGCGAGCAGATCATCCTCGCGCCTCCGGGCGCACGGTCAGCATATCACAGCGCGAAGGCGTTCACTCTTCCTCTAAAAGCGGCTCGAATGGCTCGCTGGGCAAGCGATGTTCAAAATGCGGTATGCTGGCGCATGATCGGCTGTGGGGCGCTCGCCAGAGGATGCGCCGCGAAGCGCGGGTGTGCGTTTGCGGGGAAAGGGAGCTAAGAGATGTCGGACCAGCCAGAATCGGCGCAATCAAATGCTGGGCAATCGACTGCTGGACAGCAGGCGTTCTCTGTGATTTCAAAGACCATCCAGGGGGAAAGCTCACTGGGTCAGACTCCACGTCTCGGAGCCGAGACCATCTCCGAGCAACTCGATTCCGCGCGCCGCCATCCTCTGCTAACGGGTGTGGTCACACTCGCGCTGACGGCGGCGATCGGGTTCGTCGTCGCCGCAGGCTATCGCTCGTTGCGCCGCGCCTCACATTCATGATGTTTGTGATATGAAGCGCCCATATCTTCCGCGCGACGGGTGTCCATACTGATGTGATATGCTGCCAGCGACGCTGAGCCAAGACTGGTGGCTCCTGACATTCAGAGCGCTGTGGCATGGTTCTCGTCACGTAGTTCTTTGGCTAAGACGCTCAGCCAGCGACACGCCGATGTGATGTATCGGCGTAGGCAGAGCCAGTAAGCATGGGCGAAGGAGCAGACTCATGGGCACAGCGGCGCTGGTATTTGCGACAATTTTCGGCGATATCTGGACCGTGATCGTGTGGATCGTCGCCGGTGGCATCGCGGGCGCAATCACCGATCGGATCGTGCAGGGAAACCGGCTCGGATGCCTGGGCAACGTCGCCGTTGGCGTCGTCGGCGGGCTGCTGTTCGGCTTCCTGGTGGATCTGATCTTCAACATCCAGATCTCCGGGTTCTTCTGGACGTTCATCGCCGCGCTGATTGGCTCGGCCCTTCTGTTGATTGTCATCAACCTGATCACTGGTGGGCGCGGCATCGGTGGTCGTCAGCGCTAAGGTAGTCTGTACCTTCCAATCGAGGACGTTCCCGTAAGCATGGGGGCGTCCTCTTGTTATCTCCGGGTTCCATTTGGATATGGCTTGGATACGTTAGGCGCGCAACTCCGCACGCACTGTCATGAGGATCAGGCCGAGCTTGTTCGCTCCTGAGCCATCGGCTCCAGCGCCCCAATATCCGTCGCGCCGCGACCGCTCGACGATGAGCGCGTCCCCTGTTGAGAGCAGCAGCGCTGCCAGATCCATGTGCTGCGCAAACTTCGCGCGCACAGCGCGCAGCATGATCTCATCCTTGACTTGATCCCAGTCCGACCGCAATGGCCGCGCCCGTGAACGCCCCATGCGTGCGGCGACCATCGGCGAGGACGACTGGCGGATCGCCTCAACATGCGGCGTCCCAGCGAACTTTTGCGCCTGGAAGTAGTGCTCGACGGTCGGCCAGCGCAGGCCGTCCAACTCGATGGGAGAAGGCGCGAAGTTTGAGAAAGCGCCATAGGCCTCGCGCGTGCTATAGAACGCAATTATGAGCTGTGGAACGCGACCTTCCACTACCTCAGCTACCTCGCCATCTACCTCGTCGCTCACGATCGGTCTCCTCCTAGGTTGGCGCGCCGCATGCCCCGCTCGACAAAAAATCCCGCGGACCTCCTGGCATGAAGTTCCGCGGGATGCGCCGGAGACCGGCAACGCGCGCCAGAAGAAACTGCCGCGCTGGACGCGCCTACTTTTTGGTCTTGTCGGCCTTGGGCTTGGGGCGCTTCTTGGGGTTCTTGTCACCCATGACACGGTCCTTTCTGTGTGCGTGAATCTCATGAACCTCACGCCAGTGACTTCAGTATGTCATCTCGCGCCACCGATGGCGAGCAATTTTCTGATGTCTTTCATCAGGAGCGCCAATGCTCCTGTCAGCCCCGAACGAACACAGAACGAACATATAGGGGGCGCCAATAGGCGAGTTGGGACATAGCGCGCCGTTTCCTTGTGTCCCTCGTCTTGTACTTTAAATCCCATCTCGCGGGTACCATGCGATTTTTCGCTTTGTCTCCTCTCGCTCGGTAGCTCGCCAGCGATCGCTTCCACGTGTCCGCTGCCCTTACCTCCGCGCTTCAATCGTCCTCCCCCTGTTCCCTATGAGGTGTTTACCCATGAACCTGCGCCTGCGCTCACAAGGAATCGCACCGATGTCTCGCACCGTGCTGCGCCTGTTTGCCGGAGCCGCACTGCTCCTGGTGATTGCGCTTACGGTTGTCCAGCCGGCCTCAGCAGCGCCACGAGCAGCTCACCCCGCTCAGCCAAAGTCGACGGGCCGCACCGGTGGTCCAGGCGTACCCGTGCGCCCAGCGCCTGTCTCTCTGAGCGCGCAGTGGAACATCAATGCGCACAGCAGCGTAAGCGGTCAGCCGACGCTGGTGGGCAATGTCGTGTACTGGGGTTCATGGGATGGCAACGCGCACGCCACCAGAACCGACGGCGTGGAACTGTGGGATAAGTACATTGGACGCACTGTCGACAACAACTGCTCTCCTTCCGCGGTTGGACCTGCGGCGGCGCCGGTCATTGCGAGCGTGACCATTGGAGGGGTAAACACACCAGTCGCCTTTTATGGCGGTGGCGACGCCCAGGTGTATGCGCTCAATGCGAGCACCGGCGCGATCATCTGGATTCGGCGACTCGGCGTCTCGCCGGCGAATTTCCTCTGGGCGTCGCCTGCCTTTATCAATGGCAGCCTGTATATTGGCGTCTCGTCCTTCGGCGATTGCCCGCTGACGCAGGGGCTGGTTGTGAAGCTGAATCCCGCAACCGGCGCCATCCAGGCGACCTTCAAGTCGGTGCCGAATGGCTGCGTTGGCGGCGGCGTCTGGACCAACCTGACCTACGACCCCTTAGACCGAAGCATCTACTTCTCGACAGGCACCCCAAGCGCGTGTGGCGGGTACAGCGCGTCACTGGTGAAAGTCCGCGCCAGCGATCTGAGCGTTCTCAGCGCCTGGAAGTTGCCAACGAGTGAGGAGACTGTGGATAGCGACTTCGGCGCGGCGCCCACGCTTTTCGCGATGAATCAGGGAGGTGTAGCGCATCAGATGGTGGGTCTGGTGAACAAAAACGGCTACTTCTACGCCTTCGAACGCAGCAACATCGCCGCCGGTTACCTCTGGAAGCGCCAGGTCGCCGTCGCAGGCGCGTGCCCGCAGTGCGATGAGGGATCGATCGCTACCGCAGGCTGGGATGGATACCTGCTCTACGTCGGCGGTGGCGAGACATACGCCGCGAATGGGACGCATTGCAAGGGAAGCGTCCGCGCGCTCAATCCAAGTAATGGCGCAACGATCTGGGAGCGCTGCTTTCAGGAGGGTCCGGTGCTCGGCGCGATCGTCTACCAGAACCGGTTGCTGGGTATCGAAGAGGGCGACTTTGTCCTGCTGTTGAACTGGGGGAACGGGACGACACGCTATCAGGCCGCAAACCCCAACGGTGGGCAGTTCTGGAGTACGCCAACGCTGTCTAGCTCCGCAGTCTACGCTGGCTCGATGGATGGGTATCTCTACTCCTTCCGCATCCCATGATGCGCTTGTCATAGAGACGCGCCTCGCACAGATAAGAGGATGTGCTACGCTGGTCAAGCGCCGTGCTGTCGCCAGATGGGAATGAGTTGCGCGGCGTCGTAGATAGAGCAAGCGGATATCGTGACTTCGAACCAACAGCCAGACAGGGCGGCGGGGAAACCAGCGGGGAAACGCGCGCGCCACTCGTCGAGTGGCCGCAAGCGCGTGTCTGCGGCAAGTGCTAGAACCCCTGCAGGGGTTCAGGAAGCTCGCCCGACACCGTCGCCCCAAGGTGACGCGGAAGCAGCACAGGCTACAGTGGAGCAGGCGCGGTCGATCAACCTGGCGAACGCCGACGAGGTGCGCGCATTGCTGCGCCGCCACGGCCTGCTGCGCGCCAACAAAGCGCTTGGCCAGCACCTGCTCGTCAGTCGTTCAGCGTTGCGCGCGGTGGTGGAAGCCGCCGAGTTGAGTCCCGATGACGCCGTGCTCGAAGTGGGCGCGGGGCATGGCGCCCTGACGGTGGAGCTGGCGCGGCGAGCGCGGCAGGTCGTCGCTGTGGAACTGGATCGCGCGATCCTGCCAGTCTTGCGCGAGACGACCGCGCCATTCCCAAACGTAGAGATCGTCGAGCGCAACTTACTCGACGTGGAGCCGGAAGATCTCTTCGGGCTTGAATCGTATAAGCTGGTGGCGAACCTGCCCTACTACATCACCGCCGCCACCCTCCGTCACTTCCTGGAGGCGCGCAACGCGCCGCGCCTACTCGTGGTGATGGTTCAGCGCGAGGTCGCCGAGCGTATGGCGGCGAGCGCAGGCGAGATGAGCCTGTTGAGCCTGAGCGTGCAGTTCTACGGCGCGCCACAGATCATCGCGCAGGTTCCAGCGTCCGCATTCTATCCGCCGCCCAGGGTGGATTCTGCGATTGTGCGCGTGGACCTGCATCCTGCGCGCCTCTCCCTGGAAGGGCGGGACTGGTTCTTCACCCTGGCGCGCGCGGGATTCGCCGAGAAGCGCAAGCAGATTCACAATAGTCTCGCACGTCACCTGGACGCCGAACCTGGGCGCATTCTGGTCTGGTTGAGCGCCGCCGGGATCGAGCCAGCGCGCCGCGCGCAGACGCTCTCGTTGGAGGACTGGCTGCGCTTGACGGCGGTCTCGCTGGCGGATGGGACAGCAGCAAGCTGAGATAAGGCGCCGGTTCAGTGGAAAGGCATAGCTGGCTGCGTGGCGCTAGCGCGTTGAGACGTTGTACCCTCTTCATGAATATAACTGCCCACCGTTCTGACCCCGCCAAGGACATTCGTACCGCACCGCACAAGGATAACCACATGCGCTCCGCGCCCACCAACGACCCAGCGATCTTTCCAGCCGGCGATGGCCCAGACGCAATCGAGGACGGCCTCTGGCGCATCCCGCTCCCGCTGCCGTTTGCGCTGCGCTCGGTCAACGTCTATCTCGCGGCGGACGGCGCGGACGGGTGGACGCTCTTCGACGCTGGGTTGGGGCTGCCCGCCGACGAAGTGGCGCTGCGCGCGGGGCTGGCCACCGCAGGCGTCGCGCTGGAGGACATCACAGCCCTTGTCCTGACGCATGCCCATCCCGATCATATCGGGTTGGCGGGCATGATCGTCGCCGCGTCGGGCTGTCCCGTGTACATGTTCCCGCGTGAAGCCGAGCGGATGTATCGCGTCTGGGGTAGCTATGACGAGGAGGAGGCAACCGACCAGGTGATTCCAGCGCTCCAGGCGATGTATCGCGCGCATGGCCTCCCCGAAGACGCGCTCGCCACCGTCGCGCCATCCACGCTGAAGATGCGGCGGATACTGCGATTACCGCCTGCGCCTTCCATCATTGCTGTCGCCGACGGCGAGACGCTCACGCTTGGAGGGCGGCGGCATACGGCGATCTGGACGCCGGGACACGCCGACTACCATCTCTGCCTGCTACGCGACGATGAGGTCTTTTTCGTGGGCGATCATATCCTGCCCGCGATCACACCGAATATCGGCGTCTATCCAGATGCGCGACCAGATCCCCTGCGTGATTATTTCGAGTCGCTCTCGCGCGTGCGGACAGCGCAGGCGCGACTTGTTTTGCCAGGACATGGCCATCCGTTCACGGACGCAACGACACGTGTGGACGAGCTACGCGCGCATCATGAGGAGCGCAGCGCAACCCTCATGGGCCAACTGGCCGCGCATCCCGCTGGCGCGCAGGCGTGGGAGCTGGCGAGCGCGCTCTTTGCGGGACGTCTGCGCACCTCAGATGATCAGCGATTCGCGCTCGTCGAGACGGTGGCGCATCTTGAGTACTTATGTGGCGAAGGTCGCGTGGACCGGCAGCGACAGAGCGATGTCATCAGCTACATTCTCGCTACAAGGCAACCAATAGTTAGCACTCGCGAAAGCGCATAACGTAGTTAAAATGTAAAATTGCCGCGCTAGGCTGTGCGCTCTGTAACGGCTGTGCTTGGCGTCGAAAATAGGAAATTAGTACCTCTGTTCGTGACATCAATTCTTGGGGTGTGGCAAATCGCTCAAATCTGACTCATCTGCGCGTAACGCCCATGAATTCATGCGCAAAGCCCTACTCGCGCTTGGTTTGGCGGCCCTATAATAGTCCGTCATCAGAAGCTCAGGCGCTGTGCGCTTGGCGCAAAGCCAGATGCGTGCTATACTTCCGCGTGGCGTCGTCAGATTGACGCGCACGATGGGCCACTGGCCCTATTCAACTCTCCCTGCAGGAGCCGGTGAGACGGCGGGGTTGCAGGGAATCCGAACAAGGAGGCTCCTTCAATGCCAGTAGGTCGTCAAGATCTGATCAAGGCGGTCGCGCAAAAAGAGAGCAAGAGTATCAAGGAGACTACGGGCTTCGTGAACTCTACCCTCGAGACGATCCGCGAGACGCTCGAATCGGGTGAGTCGGTACGGCTCGTCGGTTTTGGCGTGTTCAGCGTGCGCGACACTGCGGCCAGCGTGCGTGTGAACCCGCAGACGCGCGAGAAGATCAACGTTCCCGCGCGCAAACGCGTCAAGTTCACTCCGGGCAAAGAGCTGAACGACGCCGTCGCCGGCCAGAAGGCGAAGGCCACAGCGAAGGCTGGAGCGAAGACCACGAAGAAGTAAGCGAAAGACCCTCTTTCGGTCACTTCTTCTCGTCACGTGGAGGTCAGGAGTTTCTCCTGGCCTCCATCGCCTTTTCTGCCGCATTGTCCACGCGCCGATATGCTATGCTGTCGATAATTTGAAGCTAGCGCTCCATGCGCTGGACTCCATCCTGGGCCGGTGGTGAAATGGCAGACACAGCGGACTTAAAATCCGCTTCTCCGAAAGGGGAGTGGGGGTTCGAGTCCCCCCCGGCCTACCAGAAATATTCAGCAATCCCTGAGGTGTGTTGGCTCACAGGGGTGAGCCAATTTTCGTATTTGACGGCAACCTTGACGGCAACCAGCAAAAACACTAAGGCATGCCTTCGACGTGGCATGCCTTTTTCGTCCGTCAGTCAATATGTCGGCGACAAAGCTCACTCCGACTGGAGGAACTCGTCCATCGCCTTGGTCGCGTCGCGCTGCATGTTGGGGAGGACGTGACTATACAGGTCGAGCGTCACCGAGATGGTGCTATGCCCCAACATCTCAGAGACCACCCTCGGGTGAATGCCGCGCAAGAAGAAGATCGTCGCAGCAGTGTGCCGCAGATCATGAAACCGAATGCTGGGCAATCCAGCAGCATCCAAGAGTCTGCTGAACCCCAAGCGCAGCACCTGAACTGCGTCCATAGGCGTCCCATCTTCTCGGCAGAAGACAAGATCCATGTCTGCCCAACCAGGACCTGCGAAGTGCTTCTCCTGCTCCTGGCGGTCACGATGCGACAAGAGA
>DATAOM010000342.1:0-11716 GCA_036265775.1 Ktedonobacterales bacterium
GGTGGAGCATTGGGATCGCGGCGCATTGCAGGAATTGCCGATGCTCGACGTGCTGCGGCCGATTACCAAGTGGAGCCGCACCATCGTGCAGACACGCAGGCTCGCCGACTATACGGCAATGGGATTCCGCGAGGCGCTCGCCGGTCGTCCCGGCCCGGTCTTCCTCGAATGCCCGATGGACGTACTCAATGGCTTCGTGCAGGCGGCGGAGGCCAGCATCCCCGACGAGGGCTATCGCACCGCTGGCAAGCCGCAGGGTGACCCGAAGCTGCTCGACGAGGCGGCGCGGCTGCTGAAGAAATCGGAGCGCCCAGTGATCTTCGCCGGGACGACGGTCTGGTGGGACGACGCGGCTGAGCCGCTACGCGAGCTGGCCGAGAAGCTGCAAGCGCCGGTCTTCCTCAACGGTGGCGGGCGCGGCAGTCTCCCACCAGATCATCCTCTCTTCTGCTCGCTCTCACGCAAGGTGGCGCTGGGCGGCGCGGACCTGATCCTGCTGGTGGGAACGAAGCTCGATTTCCGCCTGAACTACGGTGAGCCACCCTTGATCCCGCGCGAGGCGAAGATCATCTGGCTTGACACGCTGCAGACGGATATCGGCGTCAATCGCGGAGCGGACGTCGGCGTGGCGGGCGACGTGGCGGGGTCGCTGCGCGCGCTGGCGGCGGGTCTGGGTAAGGGCAGGCAGCATGAGACCTGGCTGGCGACGGTGTGCGAGGCGGAGGAGAAGGCGCGCGAGAAGGAGAACGCGCTGATGGCCTCAGATGCGACGCCGATCCACCCGATGCGCCTCTGCCGCGAGCTGCGCGACGCGCTGGACAAAGACGCCTACGTGATCGGCGACGGCGGCGACATCGTGAGCTATGGCGCGCGTGTCATCAACGCCTGGGAGCCGGGTCACTGGCTCGACGCCGGTCCGATGGGCACGCTCGGCGCAGGGACGGGCTTCGCCATCGCAACGAAGCTGGCGCGTCCCGACAAGCAGGTGGCCGTGCTCTTTGGCGATGGCGCGTTTGGGCTGAACGGCATGGATATGGAGACGATGGTGCGGCACAACCTGCCGGTGGTCGCGGTGATTGGCAACGACGGGCAGTGGGCGCAGATCAAGCACCCACAGAAGGCGATCCTGGGGCACGCGACCGCCGCCGACCTCGCGCCGGGCATCCGCTACGACAAGGTGGTGGAGGCGCTGGGTGGCTACGGCGAGCTGGTGGAGCGACCAGAGGACATCCGCCCGGCGATCGAGCGCGCATTCGAGTCGGGCAAGCCCGCCTGCGTGAATGTCCTCACCGACCCCAACGTGGTCTACAACCGCTCGACTCAGGCGGCGGTATAGTGTAGTGAGAAGGCGAGGCGTTGTTCGGAGGAGGCGATTGCGACGCGCGAGTCAGTCACCGACGAGGACAACCAACAGGACGAGCAGCAGGATGACGCGCCGCGTGACGAGCCACCACCCGATCCGCGCGCCGAGCCGAACTACTACGCTGTGCTCGGTGTCTCGCCTTTCGCCAGCCGTGAGCAGATTCGCGCCGCATACCGCCGCAGAATCAAGCTGTGGCACCCCGACCGCTATGCGGGCAAACCGCGCTCGCTGCAGATGCGCGCCGAGCAGCGCGCGCGAAGGTTGACGGCAGCCTGGGCGGTATTGGGCGATCCCGCGAAGCGGCAGGCGTATGATGAACGCCGAGGATTCCTGCGGTCGAGCGCGTTTGATCGTTATGAGGCTTCTTATGACGCCTGGCGTGGCGTCTCGCCCACGCAGACCCCATACAGACCAGCGCAGACAGAGGAACGGACCGAGAACGGCGCGGGTCTCTTCGCCGGGGCGCTCGCAGTGATGCTCGGCATCGCCTTGCTCGGTGGCGCAGCGGCTGGCGCGCAGAACGGCATCGGCCCGCTGGAGATCATCGTCGTTATCGGCGTGCTAGGGTTGCTGGTTCTGGCGGGATTCCTCTTCGCTGGCGAGAGCGCTCCGGCGCGCATGGTACAGGGCTGGATGGAGGGTGAGCCGCGCGGACATCAGGTGCGCTATGAGGATGCGCGGCCAGCCGAGCCCGTGATGGCGTCTGAGGCTCCCGATGACAACGCCGATCTCTTCGAGCGCGCCGTCGCCGAGGCATTGGATACCTTGCCCGAGATGTTTCGCGAAGAGATGGGCAACCTCGTCGTGCGCGTCGAGGATGAGCCGTCGGAAGAGACGCTGCGTACGGCAAACGTGCCGCCCGGCCATTCGCTACTGGGGCTGTATCATGGCGTCCCGCTGACCAAGCAGGGTATTGCTGGAGGCGGACCTGAGGTGGTGAGCATCTATCGTGGGCCGATTGAGCGTTACTGCCAGGGCGACCCGGAGCGCATCCGCGACCAGGTGCATTCGACGGTGCTGCACGAGATCGCACATCACTTTGGTATTGACCACGACGACATGCCTGAATGGGTGAAATGACGGAGTGAGAGAATGGCGAGCCTTGCGCAGAAGCTTAACCTGAAGCCGGGGCAGTTGATCTGCCTGCTGGAGGCGACGCCAGAGACGGCGCAGGTGGTTCGCGCGGCGTGCGATGAAGCACTCGGTGACGATGCGACGATCAGCGAGACGCTGGATGGCGCGCCGTTCGATATGATCTTCTACTGGCCGCGCGGATTAGAGGGTCTGGCCGGGCGCTTCGCCGCGCTCCAGCGGCAAATTGTTTCCAACGGCGCGATCTGGGTGGTGATACCGAAGAAGGCTGTCGCGCAGCGGCGCGGCCTAACGCTGACCTGGGAAGAAATGCAGGCGGCGGCGCTCACGACCGACCTGGTGGACAACAAGAACGCGAACATGACCGACGAGGAGTACGGCACGCGCTTTGTCATCCGCAAAGAGCGACGGCGCCAGGAATAGCCTGCAATGCTTGATCTTAGTGCCCCCATTATTCCCGGCGTCAGCGCGGCTGGGTTCTACATCGGCCAGTTCGTCGAGCCAAATGGGCCCATGGCGGTTATGTTTGTCAGCGAACCGATTCATAACCCTTATGTTCGCTCATCAGATGGAGTTCACTATCGTTATCGTTCTAACTTGGTTGATCTTTGGGTAACGAACAGTGTCATCCGCCAAATTGGCGTGCATGGTATGTATCGCGGGAAGCTGCTCGATCAGATCACGTTGGGCATGACTATTGAGGATATTGAGCGGCTCATCGGACCTTGTATAGAAGATGACGAGGATAATCTTGCTATCGCAGGCGTTGCGGGGCTGTGCTTCGAGGTTGCCTGGCGGCTAAATTAGCCAGCCAAAGAGCTTGATTTGCGCTCGCCAGAGCGACGTTTTGCGCCGATCACCTGGTTTTTCATTTGCCAGTCACAAGCGTTCGTGCAATATCGCCTGCGCACTCTTCATCAGGCGACCTGATCAGGCAGCGAGACCTCAATATATTCGGCCAGGCTGTCTCCACTTGGGATTGGCTCTTGATCCTCGATCATCCCTTGCAAATGCAGCGCGATGGCGGCGCGCATCTCACGCTCAACTTCCTCGCGTGTATCACCAACGGCGACGCATCCTGGCAGGTCGGGCGCATATGCTCCATAGCCTGTGTCGCCTTTTTCAATGATGACGAGAAATCGGTGCATTGATCGCCTCATTTCTTCGGCTACGGTTTGGGTAGTTGCGCTTGTCGAAAAACGCTAGCGAGCGTCTTTGGTGGCATATCTTTGCTTGGGTGGCCTGCGATAGTCACTCGTCCAGGCTTCTTCGGATGCTTGAACTGACGATGGTCGCCTTTCGTTGTGACGAGATACCAGCCATCAGTTTCTATTGCCTTGATGACATCGCGCACCTTCACAACATGCCCTCATATGGTGAATCTTATCCCCAATTGCGAATTGTAGCATACAACCGAAGGTTGTCTTTACTTCAATGCCTATCCACTTGACCCAACGTGTGGAGCCTCTCCAGGCGTGCAGATTCGGACTCCATCAGCCAGGGGTCGCGCGAAAGCGTCTCGTAGGCTCGGGCGAAGTAGGGACGCGCCTCGTCGTCGCGGCCAAGGATAGCAAGACATTCGGCGATCTCCTCGTAGACATAGCCATCCTGCTCGCCCTGCGTGTCAAACCCACGTAGCAACTCCTGCTGGAGCGCCAGCGCCTCCTCCACGCGACCCAGCGAGCGCAGGGTCCGCGCCTCCGCCCAGACCGCGATGCGCACCAGCGCCGGATTGCCTTCCTCGCGACGAGCGGCGGCCGCCTGCTGGAAGGTCGCCAGCGCCTGCTCGTAGTCGCTCGCGTCGTGATAGGTCCAGCCGATGTTGTTGTAGAGAGAGCCGCGCCAGTGCAGCGCGCGAGGAGCGATTGAGCGCTCCGCTATCTCCAGCGCGCGCTGATTCCATTCCAGGCTGGCCTCTGGCGGCGCGATGATCGCCAGCATGTGCGCCGCATCTATCGCCAGAATATCCTCGCCAGTGGTAGAGGCAAGCTCCCATGCCTCGACGAAATAGGGCTGCGCGCGCTCCGGCTGGCGCGAGGAATTGTAGACGCGCCCACGTTCCAGCAGGTAGCGGATGCGCACACGCGGCGTCGAACCGTCCAGTTGTGCCTCAACCATGTCGAGCGTGGCGTGCGCCCCCTCGAAGCGACGCTGCAATCCCTGCGCCCGCGTGATCTGCGTCAGCAACTCCAGCCGCAGTGCGACATCAACCTGGTCGTCTAGCGCCTCTAGCGCGCGGCGAAAGGCGTCCTCCGACTCGGCGGGATGATCGTAGTTCCATAGCGCGTCGATCTGGTCAGGTTGGCTCAACGGCTCAGGCATTGTCGCGCTCCTCTTGGCATGCGCATCGGGACTGTGCGCCGCGGTCGCTCGTCTCAGCGTATGCCATCGCGCGACAGTGGGCTATACCATCACTACCCCCATTGGCCTATTCCGCAGAGGTTCCGAGCAGGCGGATGCTATGCTGACGGGGAGACAGCGTCGTCAGGCGATTTCCGCAATTCGCCACTCCGCGGGGAATGCGAGCAAAAGAGGGTCCGCGCCTCGCCCGGCAACGCTCCCCAGTTGTCGCCGCGCCGCGTGACCAGAATGAGCAGGCTCCATGCGCATCACTTCGGTCGAGTTGACCAATATCAAGAGCTACCGCCACGCCGCCATTCCTTTCGACAAAGGCGCGACGGCGATTCGTGGACGCAACGGCGCGGGCAAATCTACGCTGGTCGAGGCTATCGGCTTCGCGCTCTTCGACGCGCTGCCCTATAAACAGGCGCAGTTCGTGCGCGAGGGCGAGCGTGTCGGCGTCGTCGCCGTGACGTTTCTCTCGGCGCTGGACGAGCGCGAGTACCAGGTGGTGCGCAAGTGCGGCGGCGTGACGGAATGGTACGCCTATGATCCCGCGATTGGGACGCGCATTGCCGAGCAGAAGGTCGATGTGTACGCCTTTCTGCGCCAGCACCTGCGCATCGAGGGCGAGGTCGAACTGCCCGCGCTCTTCAACGACGCGCTCGGCGTGCCGCAGGGATCGCTCACCGCCGATTTTCTGGAGACCGGCGCAAATCGCAAGAAGAAGTTCGACGCGCTGCTCCAGGTGGAGGAGTATCGCAAGGCCGCCGAGAAGCTCAACGACACACGCCAGCATCTGCAACTCCAGCAGAAGGACCAGCAGCGTGTCATCGCCGATCTGGAGCGCGAGACGGGTCAATTGCCCACCTGGCGCGCTACGCGCATCGCCTTGATCGAGCGCGATCAGGAATTGACGGCGGCGCTCAAGCGGATCGAGCGCGAGACGCAAGAGGTGGGCGCCCGGCATGAAGCGCTGCGGCGGCAGGAGACGGAACTGAGCCAGGCCAAGGGCGCCGCCCAGGTCGCCGGAGCGGAACGCAACGCCGCTGAGGCGCACTATGGCGCCATATCTCAGCGGATCGAGGAGGCGCGTGAGGCCAGCTATATCTGCAGCGAGACAGCGCCCGCGCATAAAGCGCATCTTGCGACGGAGACCGGACTGGCTGAATCTCGCCAGCGCGCCCAGGCGCGTGATGTGGTTCTGCGGCGGCAGGCGGAGACGGCGCAACGGCTGGCGGTGGCGCGGCAACATCAAGAGCATGCGCGGAGCTCACTCGCCGAGGCGGTTGAGGCAGGAGAGCGGGTCGTGGCGCTGGCGGCGGACGCGCAACGGCAGACGGAGCTTGAGGCGCGGCGCGAAATTACTCAGCGCGATGTGGACCGGCTCACCGAGACGCAGCGACAGCAGCAGAAGCTCCAGGCTGAGGAGGCGCAGGCCGAGCAGGATGCGCGTCAGGCTCAGGAGAAGATCGCGGCGCTGGATGCGCTAGCGGCGGAGGCGGCGTTGCTTGGCGAACGGCAGGCGGCCTATAACGCGATGCTGCAAGACCGTTCGGCCAGCGCTGAGCGCGAGAAGCGGCTGGCGGCTATCCGCGACGATAGGGAACGCACAGAGGCGCAACGGGAGCGGGCAGTGGCGGACGAGACGCGCGCGCAGGAGAACGTGCGCAAGCTGCTCGACCAGCAGGCGGTGATGGACGAATTGCCTGCGCTTGAAGCTCGGCACACAGAGCTTGAGAGCGAGATTCGCCTGATTGATACGAACATCGCCGCGCAGCAGCGCTCGCGCCAGCAGTCGAGCACAGGTCTGTGTCCCTTCCTGGACGAGCCGTGCCTGAACATCCAGAAGCGCGGCCAGAACAGCCTGGTCACATATTTCGACGGTCTCATCTCGGCCGATCAGGTGCGTCTCAAGCCGTTGCGCGCGCGGCTAGAGGATGTGTCCTTCGCGCTGGAACGGGCGCGGCAGGTGCAGAAATATTTCGTGAAGTTGCCGGAGTATCAGGAACTGGCGACACGCAATGCTACCTTGCGCGCCGAATGTGATGAGCGGCTAGCGGCGCTGGAGGTCGAGCGGCAGGAGATCAGAAGCGCCCTGAACGCCGCGCCCGGCGAAGCGGCCACGCAACGCGCCAGGCAGGCATGGGAACGTAGCGATCGCGCCGACCGCCAGCGCGCCGTACTACCAGAGCTACATGCGGCACTCGAACGGGTCTCGGCTCGCCGCGAGACGCTACAACGCGACCGCGCGCAATTAGAAGACCTTCTCGCCAGCCTGCGCGCCGCGCCGGAGACGCTGGCCGCGACCGAGGAGGCGTTGCGCCAACTTGGCGACCCACGCGGCGAGAGCAAGAGGTTCGCGCTAATCGCCGGGGAGCGTACGGCGCGAGAGGCACAGTTCCGCAAGGCGAGCGAGGCCGTCGCGGCGCTGGAGTCGGAGGCGCAGCAGCACGAGCGCGCGCTGGCGCCCTACGCCGGGCTGGACAACGAGATCGCCATGCTAGAGCAGCGGCTTGAGGCCGCGCGCGAGGGACATCTGCGCTACCTGCGTTACGAGCGACTGGCGGCTGGGCTGACACAGGTGGAGCAGGCGCTAGAAGCAGCAAATCGGGCGCGGACGGCGGCGATTGCGGCGCACGAGAAGGCCATCGCCGCCTGCAACGCGCTGAGTCAGCGCTTCGATGCGGGCGCTTTAGAGGCGGCGTCCGCACGGCTGGCGGCGTTGAATACAGAACGGGGCAGCGCCACCGAGGGGTTAGCGCAGGCGCAACGTGAGCGGGCCGCGCTCGAAGCGGAGATAGCGCGCGTGGAGGGGCTGATCGGCGCGCTGGACGAGGCGCGGGCGGAGCTGGCGACGCTGGAGGAACTCGAGCGCATGCTCCAGCAGTTCCGCGAGACGATCAAGGAGGCGGGGCCGAATATCCTCAAGGCGGTGCTGCACGCGATCTCGACGGAGGCGAACCGCATCTTTGGCGAGATTTTGGGCGACCGCTCGTCGGTCCTCTCCTGGGAGCAGGACTACGAGATCGTGCTGCGACGCGATGGTCGCGAGCGCAGCTTCGCGCAGTTGAGCGGCGGCGAGCAGATGAGCGCGGCGCTGGCGGTGCGGCTGGCGCTCTTGCGTGGCCTCTCGCGGCTGGACATGGCCTTCTTCGACGAGCCGACGCAGAACATGGATGGCGAGCGGCGCGGCAACCTGGCCGAGCAGATCCGGCGCGTGCGCGGCTTCGAGCAGTTGGTGGTCATTAGCCACGACGACACCTTCGAGCAGGGACTGGATAGCGTCATCCACCTCGATAAGCGCAACGGCGAGACTGTCCTACTCGAAGATGACGCGTTTGCTCTCGCGTGAGATAAGCCGAACGGTCCTACTTCGCGTTCCATTGCTTGCCAGACACCCTATAATGGCTCTGACGCGCTTGCCTCTTCAGGAGATCGCGTTTGCGGCAGATACAAAATCGGCGCACAGACTGCGCCTTTGCAGATGGCATTCCAGGCGCTGGCCAAGCGGTGGGATAGAGGAGTGGGGGAGGCAATGGGAGACCAGCCAGACGATCTGTACACGAATTCGACCGGCGGCGCGGAGCCAGTAGGTTGGACCGATCCCGCGCCACTAGCGCCGGCGCCATTCGACACCCCGTCGAGCTATGCGGCGGAGCATTCGCCTGCCTACGGGTCCGCCGGCTTTGAGCCGCCGCATCAGGCCCCCACGCCAGCGGGAGATGGCGGCTATGAGAGCGCCTATGGCGTTGGTGACAGCCATTCCCAGTGGTCGGAGGTGAACGAGCCTGAGCGTGGCGCTGCGCCCACCGCCGTGCTGGATGATCCCTGGACGCGCTCGTCCCTGGCGCCTGTTTCGCCTGTGTATGACGCGCCCACCGCGCCGCATCTGGCGATCACACCGCTGGGGGAGCGGCAGCGTTCCGTCCTCGCTGAGCCAATTCCACGCTCGTGGATGCTGATGGTTGCGGGAGGGGTCGCGCTGGCGCTGATCGTGGCGTTCCTGGTCCAGGCGCTCATCGTGCGTGGCGACTGGGCGGAGAGCGCGCTGGTCGCAGGCTATACCGCCTTCGGTCTGGCTGTCTTCGCGCTGGTGATCGCCGGCATTCGCTACGCGCTGGGTCGTCGCGCGACGGTCTTCTATACCCTGGCGGGCCTGCTGCTCGTCGTCCTGCTCGGAACTGGCGGCGGCGCACTTGCGATGGCGCATCAGTTGCATCTGCTGCAAGCGCAGAGCTTCGAGGCGTCAGGCCAGTGGAGTCAGGCGGCAACAGAATACGCGCTCTACGGCGAACGCGCGCCACACGCGCCGAACCTGGGTCGCGTCTACCTGCATTGGGGGCAGGATCTGGCGCAGAAGCAGGCATGGTCCGACGCCGCCATTCATCTCTCCGCCGCGCTGGTCGCCAATCCTAGCGACGCCGATCTGGCCGCGCAGGCGAATACCGCGCTTTACGCAACCTTCGTCGGATGGATGAAGGCAGACGCCGCGCATGTTCCTTACGCCGTCGCTATTGACGCGTTTGCGGCGCAGCGCGAGGCGTCTAGTTGCGATGCGGCCTGTCAGGACCAGAGCGCGACGTTCGAGGCGCAGGCGCGCTACCTCTATGGCCAGCAACTTTCGACCGCACAGAGCTATGCCGAGGCCGCCAGCCAATTCTCGACTATCGAGACGCAGTTCGCCAGCAGCGCCTACGCTAGCCAGGCGCACGCCGCCGCGGCGACTGCCTACCTCGCGCTGGGCCAGCAACAGATCGCCAGCAAGACCTGCACAGACGCCGTGCCCACCTACCAGACGCTGACGAAGACCTACAGCGACACGTCCGAAGGCAAACAGGCAGCAGCAGCGCTCGCCGCGCCGCAGAAGGTCACCGGTAAGTTCACCGGTCTGCCGACTGGCAATCCTGTCCCGCGCGTGCGCCTCTCGAAGTTTGCCAACCCCACTGCGTTCGTCTTCTCCAATGACTATGCCACGGCGCTGGACGCTACAACCGGAGCCTTCACATTCGCGGCGGTTAAGCCGGGCGCCTACAACCTTTCGACTGCGCGTGATCTCGGCTACAAGGTCGACTTCCACTACTACCACGGCGCGACGGGCGATCTGTACTCGATTAAGGTTGGGCCGCTGTGTGCGGTGGACCTCGGCTCAATCGCGTACTAGTGGGACTGCGCGAGCATAGGCGCTAGCTGCGCTAGGGAGGCGAGCATGCTGTACACGGAGAAGCTGCTCGCCGAACTCGAACGTCAGCGCGACGCCTTTGCCCGCTACTCGGCGCGCTTTGGCCGCCAGATCGAGGCGTATCGCGCCGCGCTCGGCTCGCTGGGCGAGCGTTATCCAACGGCGGCGGCCCTGGAGGCTGCGCTTTCGGCGTATGAACACGCCAGCGGCGCGCATCCCACCGCCGAGTATGACCGCTGGCGCGCGCTCCAGCCACCGCCAGGCAAGACTGCGCCTGCGCTGCCCTTCGCGCCGAGCTTCGCCAACCACGAAGAGGCGCGCGCCTGGGCGGAATGCTTGCGCGGTGTCACCACCGTCGCGGTGGATGGCAGTCAACTCCTTCCCTGGCGAGACGCCTCGTTGCCGGTGGCCATAGTGCAAGCGGGCGTCTACGAGAATCCGCATGAGCCGCCAGCGCCGTATTTGAAGGATGTCGTGACGGTCGTGCTGACGCCGGAGGAGCTATTCGCCGCCGAAGAGCAGGAAGAGCAGAACGACGAGACGCGCTTCAGCATTGCTGGGCAAGCGGATCGCATGGTACATCTGCGGCGCTTCGAGCTGGAGGTGGAGACGCTGATTGCCCGTATGCGCGCACACGCTGGGCGCCAGGCCAGCGGTCGCGCCGAGCCGGAGCATCCCCCCATCGTCGTCTTCTGCGACGGCAGTCTGATCGTCTCCTTCGCGCGGCGGATGGCGCCATCGTACCGCGAATGCTATCTGCGCGCCGAGCATCGACTGCTGGCCGCTTCGGAGGAGTATCGTGCGCCGCTGGTTGGGTACATCGATACGAGCCTCGCGCGCGACATGGTGATGATGCTGCGCGCGCTGCCTGCGGTTGGCGAGGCGCTACCGGCGCCACGTGGGGTGAGCGATGCGCTGCTGTGGCGTGGAGCGCTTGACTGGGGCGACCGCACGCCAGCGTTTCTCGCCGCGCGCGCCGATCTGCCCGGCGAAGAGCCGCAGGGCGCTGAGGCGGCGGGACAGGACGTGGCGTTCGTCTACTTTCAGGCGGCGCTGGATCGCCCACCGGCGCGCATCGAGTTTCCGCGCTGGATTCTGGACGCGGGGCTGCTCGATCAGATGATGGACGCGGTGCGCGCCGAGACCATCGTCGGCAATGGCTATCCCTATCCCATCGAGGCGGCGGACGCAGTGGCGGTGATCACGACGGAAGATCGCGCGCGCTTCTACCGCCTCTTCCAGGAGTTCGCCGAGCGTGAAGGGCTGCCCTTCGGCTTCTCACGTAAGGCGTTGAGCAAGAGCCGCCGCCGGGTGTAGTGTCTGCTAGCGCTGCCTAAGTAGTCGCACTTGCCCAATAACTGGCTGCGACTATTCGTCTGGAGGCAGCGTCTCCTGCGGCGGTGGCGGGCAGTTCCATAAGCAGAAAGTGGGGCCTCTAACGTAGAGGCTATATCCGAAGTTATCGAGATCTATTTCCAAGTTGGCTTGGTAGCCCTCAAACACACCGGAATAGCGGTCAGTTGTGTGCGGAAAATCCTTTCCGAGATATGTCCAGCCGTGAGCAGGCGCGATCTGTCGATAATAGTCCAGCGCTGAGTCGCATGAATCGAAGCAACCGTATTGCGCAAACACGTCGAGTCCATCCCTGTTGCGGACGCTGATGTACTGAAGCTGACCTGTCACATAGGGCGGTAGCGCCTCGACCTGTGCGCGGTAGACGGCAGTGAAGTGTTGGCGGT